>DXDB01000211.1 GCA_019115705.1 Candidatus Tetragenococcus pullicola
ATTTGTCGTATCCTCAAACCTTTCAAGTTTTGAACGATCTAAATATTAAAAATTCTCCCTATCTGATTAGCACAAAACATCAGACAGGAAGAATTATTGTTTTTCAATGCGGTAAATTTTAACGGGCTTACGAAGCAGAGGTATCTGACTATTAAAAGTCGATACCTCTGCTTTTATTGTATCTATTTTTTTAAAATGGAGAGTACAGAGTAAACCAGTGACAGGTATAAAACCAGATTAAGTAAAATATACCTCAAAACTTTAGAGAATTATTTTAAAGAACCGTTTTCCATTTCATAGTTTTCATCAAAAATAAGCTGCACGTTATCATTGATATTATGGGCCGCAATGACGATAATTTTATCTTCTTTTTTCTTTTTTAAAATCAGTTTCACTAATTGAGTGATGTTTTCTTCATCTAAAGCGTTGAAAGGTTCATCAAGAAGAATAAGATTTTGATCTTCCATGAAAGCCTGGCAAAGAGCTAAACGTTGATTCATACCTAATGAAAGTTTTTTGACGGGAGTGTCTTTCACAGTTAGTAAATTAAAATAATCAAGAAAAGCCTCGATGTCTACTTTACTTATCTTTTTTTGAATGGTGGCTAAGTTTTCTAAGTTTTGATAAACGGTCTGGTTTTTGATAAATTGTGGGCTTTCAATAATGACGCCTATATCATATTCTTTGTCATAGCAAATTTCGCCTTCAGTCGGTTTCATTAAGCCGGCAATGAGCCTCAATAACATTGTCTTTCCTGAACCGTTATGTCCAGTGAGTAAGTAACATTTTCCTTCCTGTAAGGACAGTGAAATATTATTTAGTACAGTCTTTTCTTTAATTTGTTTTGACACGCTTTTTAGTTCAATCATAGCGATACGCCATCCTTTCTTTTTTCGATTAGTTGAATGACACTAAATAGGAAGAAGTTCAACAATAACTTCTTAAGTAAATAAAGACCAGTGAAATCGGTAGCAGGAAATAAATTAAGAAAATTAAAGTTAGCACTTTGATAAGTTAGCATAGAAAAAGATAGTAAAAACAGACAAAAGATCATAGTGGCTTTTAAATTATTTGTTAAAAATTCTCCTAAAATGATTAGTAATAAAATGGCAAACAAAGAGAGCAAGATAGAGAGTAGTTCAATAAAGAAGGCAGACAGCCCTTGTTTTTCTATCACTAGTGAATACAAGGTGAAAATAACTGAAAAACAGACAGTTATTTTCTTAAAGATCCATTTTATATAGAATAAACTTAATTTTTTCGTACGTGGTAACAGATATTCTTTTAAAGTTATCAATTCTGAAAAAGGATTCCAAATACAAAGGAAAAGGAACATCAAATAAGTCCAACACAAGAAATAGTCAATAAAAGAAATCCCACTATTGTGTAAATAATAAGGATTATTAACATTTACACCAGAAATCAGCCAGAGTAGCAAAATGAGGATGTATTCCTTCATTGTAAGCACTCCTTCTTTTTAAATAACCAATTCATATGGATAAGTATTCCTAGAGTTACAAATTGGATGACTGTTAAATAAATGGCATGGAACTGGCCAATCGAATTAATAATGGCTATATATTCTATGCCTAATATGAAAGCCGTTGTAAAAAAATAAAAAACACTAGTAATTATCAAGGCTAGCGTGTGTTTATTTGTAAGTAGGTAAATATAAGTCACTATGGTAAAGAAAAGAAAAGAACAACAAAAATGAATGAGTACAATCATCCCTAAATCCAAGACGGAAAAATGAGAGAGTCCTACTAATAAAATAAAAAAAAGATAGGTGAGAAGGTACAAAAAAGAAATCAGTAAAGATTTAGTGGTTATTTCAGTAAGAGAAAAGATGAATTTCTTTTTTTTAAGGCGAGTTTGATAAATAGGAGTAAGTATAGGCACCCAGTCATTAAACTCTAAAATTGCTGAAAAAACAGTAAGATTTAATCCGATTTTTTGTATATTAAAAAAATAGCTAGTCATAAATTCTTCGATCGTATAACCGTTTGTCTTAACTGCGGTATATACGGTGTAAAGCATATAAATAAATAATAGACACAAGATTAGTAGCTTCTTCTTAAACTTCATAGATAGGTCTCCGAAAATTCATGTAGATTTCTTTTATAAATATAGAAAGCACCAATAGCAATCAAAGCCAGGGGATAACATTTCAAAGAAATATTTAAAAAGGATTGGTTCAATGTTAGATAGTCAGAAAAATTGTTTAAAAGATTGAAAGGAATAAATAATTTTAAGGTGTTATCAAGGTTATCAGGCAGAAAAATACTCAGCAGGTAAACAATTATAATTGGAAAAAAAAGAAACACGATTAGTGGAGAGAGATAGGTTATATAAATAGTAGACAACCACATATTTCCCAGTAAGGCAATACAAACTACAAGGAGCATAAAAATCATTAAAAAGCTATAAAATCCTAAAAAAATAATGCTCATTTTCATAGAAGATACAATTTTGTCCCCATACACAAGCGGTGAATATCCTTTTCCGATAATTATTGATAAGAGAAAAATGAAAATAAAACTTTCACTAACAATTGTGACGCCATCAATAAGTGCTACTTTTAGTTGTTTTTTTACATAATGCTGATAACTTTGACGAACGACTGCATAATTTCCTATTCCAAGTAATTGATCGCTATTTAATCGATGGGTGATAAAAAAACCGAAGACTAGCAAAAGTAAAACTAGGTAGATCGAATAATACTCACCTGACAGAAAGTCATAAAAGAATTGCGTACCAGAATAATTGGTGATGATTTTTGTTAGATTTTCTTTGTTTAAATCAGCACTTTGAGTCAGTAATTGATTCTCTAGTTCTTTTTTGTTGATATAACTAAAAAGAATACTGGTGAAACCCGGAATCGAAAGGACGAGTGCTAATAATAAATTTTGTGATTTTTTCATGAAAACCTCCAGTAAATTTTAATTACCTATAGAACACTCATTTTAGTTGCTCACTTTATTTTGGATCAATTTTTAATTTGATTGTATCAGATCCACTCTGAAAAACAGAAGGCTTTAATTGTGCATAATAGTAATACCCAACACTTCCAGTATTATTTGCACCCGTATAGGTAGTATTAGTAGTTTTTATTGTAACTTCGCCACTTCTGGCCTGCTTATCACTGTTTACTAAGCGTACCTTTGGATTAGTCAACATAGTCATACTAGAAGCATATGCGTTAAAATTTGTTGAATTACTTGTTTTTGTTGTACCTAACCAGTTTCCATCGGTTGCAACAACGCGTCAATTTTTTGTCAAATTAAACGTTTTATATCCAGTATATGAAGCGAATACAACTTGGCTTGTTAACATGAATAAGGTCACAAAAAGAAGACTTACTTTTTTTACTACATTTCTTTTTTTCATTATATTCATCCTTCCTACAAAATACAAAGAACCATTCGAAAAAAACGATAGTGACAATTGATATTTCTATAGGGTAAAAGTGATACTCAGAGAGAATAAAAAAAGAGTTTTTTTGTTCTCTCAAAATATCTAAAAAAAATATACCATAAAATAAGCAATGAAAACCGTTTCTTGCCCAAGTGATAGATATTTTGTCCTGAACGTAAGATAAGGCCGAAATTTCTAACGGTTCATACAAAAAAATTAACCAGAAAGCCTAGTTTCATTTAATCGTTAAGTTATTGATTTTCCTAGCGGACGCCCAACAAGTTTCCCCATTTTTAAAAGTGAGTACGCGTTTTTTACGATCGATAGCAATAATGTTTTGTTCATTTACTAAGAAGGACTTATGAACACTCACAAAATTGGGGGACAGCTTTTTTAATTCGTTGATTTTTCCGTAAAATTCAACAGAGCCATTTGTCAGATGCAAAATGACTTTGTGTGATACAGGAGCTGTTTCAAAGAAAAGAATATCATTTAATAAGAAATAGCGAATTTGTGTGCCCATATCGATTCGTATGCGGTCTGGATAGGTCTTGTTGATGGAAGTATAGTGTTGATAAGCAACTTCTAAGTCTTCCTGAATCTTTTTTTGTAACTGCTCAAAGTCGTCTTTGACAATGTAGTCCATTGCTTCGACCTTGTAACGAAAAGTTAAAGCTAATAATTCACTGTGTGTTGTAATAAAAATGATCTTTCCATCAATGCATAATTGACGAATTTTAGCTCCTAATTCAATGCCATTTAAATCCTTTCCGAGATCGATATCTAAAAAATAAATTCCTTTTGTATGCGGTTTTTCTTTCAAATAAGCGAATAGTTCGTAAGGATCGTCCGTACTTAATGAAATTTTTAATGGCCAATCTTCAACAATGATTTTGTTTTGAATAATCGATTCCATTCTTTTTCGTGTTTCTAAATGATCTTCACAAATAAAAATCTCTAGCATGACTTTCCTCCTTTTTTTCTTTAATGAAAGTATAGCATGTTTTTAAAAACACAAGCTGATGATTTCTCTTTTTTGTTCTTTTTTTTACGCTCAGGACAAGAAATGCACCTTTCAGGACATTTTTGATCCAAGAGGAACAATTGATGTTACACTAAGAGTGAATCGTCGACGATACCAAAAAGTCGTATGAAATTGAGGAATGAAAAATGGGGAAGATCATTATAAATCTATTACTTGCGATTGTAGGAATAGTCAGTATCATTTTTTTCTACCCCTTCTTTTCCGTTCGCTCTCCTTACATTATCCTCTTATTCATCGTTTTCTTTTTGCAGGTCGAGCGTATTCAAAACACAAAGTCGTTGAGTGTCAACAAATGGGTTCAGTTTTCGAATGTCTTGTTGCTAGTGGTAACTGTCCTTTTACTTTGTGTGGCATTGATGAATGGATCAAAACTCTAATACGTGATTCATTTTTTTGAGAACAGCAAAATTGTATTTTCGTTTTCATGATCATACTTCCCCTTAAGATAGATGAGAATAATTTTGTTGAAAAAGAGCCCCTTTTCCTAAAAGGGGCTCTTTTCGCATGTATCAACTTACATTTACTAACTTTCATAAAAAGATTTAGTAGGTTCTATGAAGCATTTCTTTGGTCAATTGATAAATGGTTTGTTTTCCTTGACTATCTGGTAATTGCTCGATTGTTGATAGCGCACGTTTGGTATACTCTAGGGCAAATTGTTTTGCTTTTTCTACTCCTTGATAAATAATGACCAATTCAGCTACTTGTTTTGCATCTTCATAAGAAATAGTTTCCTTCTTTTCTAAATAAGGTCGAAAAGCTTCCGGAGCCTCTTGTTTAGCAAAAAGTAAAGGTAGGGTGTAGACGCCTTGAGATAAGTCTTCTAAAATGGGTTTATTTAATTGATTCGAATCAGCTGTATAGTCTAAGATGTCATCGTTGACTTGAAATGCGATTCCGATATCATGGCCAATTTGTCCGGCTAATTTTTCAGTGGCGTGGTCAGTTCCGCCGAAATGGGCGCCTTCTACACAGGCTAACCAAAAAAGTTCAGCCGTTTTTCCGTTGATACTTTGTAGATAATCTTCAATAGTTTCATTTTTTTTATAACGAGTGTGCATTTGATCCAATTCGCCTAATAGAAGCCGTTTCATTGCTTGGGCATTTATTTCTAAGAATTTAGACCCGTTCATCGCCTTTATAATCAAATCAAAAAATTCAGTAAATAATAAATCACCGGTATAGACAGCAATATCTTTTCCGTAATGAGCTTGTACAGATATGTTGCCACGGCGTACAGGTGAATCATCGATGATATCATCATGAATCAAAGTGGCCATGTGCAACAGTTCGATGGACGCTGCAATTTGAATCAATTGTTTTTCATCCTTTTTTGAATGGGGAGCTAGCTCAGCAAAAAGTAGAAATAATGCTGGACGTAGGTACTTTCCTCCTGCTTGTGAAAATTCGATTAGCGTGTTTTGAATCTCTTTATTTCGCACCGTTAATTGCTCTTCTATTTGTAAGCAAACGGTTTGGAGTTTCTTTTGAATGGTGGGATAATTATTCCAGTAAGATAGCATGATAGTCTTGAACCTTTCCATAGATAATGATAACAGCTTTATTTTACCTATTCTCTACTAAAAAGGCGAATCTTTTGCTGTCAAATTTATTAAAAAGGAAGAATGTTATGTCTCTCTCTGTTTTTTTAGAACTTGTTGAAATGAAAGCCAAGACGGCAAGTGTCCTACCTTTTTTTATTGGAATGGTTTACAGCTTTTATGTATATGGTTCTTTTCATCCTGTGTTAGTATTCGTTTATTTTATCGCGATGTTTATTTTTAATATGGCTGTCGATATTCTCGACAACTATAATGATTATAAACATGCCATAGGAGGTCATGATTATAAAGAAAAAACTAATATCATCGGTCGTGAAAACCTTTCGCTTCCTTTGGTGTTTTGGTTGATGGTTTCACTGATAGTAATTTCTGCTGGGATGGGAATCGCCCTTTCTTTTGTGGTCGGATGGCCGTTGTTTTTTATGGGCTTGTATTGTTATTTAGTAGGGATTTTTTATTCTTCAGGGCCACGACCTTTGTCTAGTTTACCAGTGGGGGAGTTTTTTTCAGGCTCAACCATGGGATTTATGATTTCTTTGATTTGTGTATACATCAACACCTATGAAAGCTTTCAATGGCAAGCAAGTGATGTCTTTGGTGTCTTCTTAATCGCTCTTCCCAATACTATGTGGATTGCTAATTTGATGTTAGCAAACAATACCTGCGACAAAGAAGAAGATGAAAAAAATGGTCGCTTTACCTTGGTTCATTATATCGGAACACAAAAAGCTTTAAAATTATTTGTTGGAATGAATATTGTTGCGTTTGTGGCTATCTTGATGTCTGTATTCTTCCAATTAGCCCCCAAAACAGTTCTATTGACCTTCTTGAGTGTTCCTTTTGTCTATTCTCAAACCGAGTTATTTTTAAAGAAACAGGTGAAAAAGGAAACTTTTCGTTGTGCAGTGAAAATATTAGCAGTGGGTTCGATTTTACAATTTGTTACTTATTGGATAGGAATGATTTTATAAAGAAAGAAGCGAGTAAATGAAAGAAATCGTAATTTTAGGAGCCGGTTATGCCGGATTGCGAGCTTTACATGAGTTGCAAAAAATAAAAGAAGTACATCTTACTTTAGTGGACCGTAATCCTTACCACTATGAAGCAACAGATTTGCATGAAGTCGCTGCAGGAACGCAAACAAAAGAAAAAATAACCTATGCGACATAATAAATCCTCAGAAAACAAGGCTTCTATGTGATGTAGTCGAACAAATCAACCCGAAACAACAAACAATCCTTCTAAAAAACACTGGGACTTTATCGTATGATTATGTGGTTGTTGCTTTAGGTTTTGAGTCAGAAACATTTGGTATTGCAGGTGCGGCTACTCATGCGTTGGAAATGGTAGATATCCCTTCTGCGAAAAAAGTACAGGATCACATAGTGGCAAAGATGAAACAATATGGTCAACAAAAAGAAGAGAATCTTTTAAAAATTGTGGTGTGTGGAGCTGGCTTTACTGGCATCGAGCTAGTGGGAGCTTTAGCTGAAAATAAAGCAACGTTCGCTCAGACTGCTGGAGTTGAAGTTGAAAAAATTGAAATTTATTGTGTTGAAGCCATGGACACTATTTTGCCAATGTTTAATGAGGGATTACAAGATTATTGTAAAAAAGAGTTAAATAAATTAGGCGTTCATTTGTTATTGTCTAGTCCAATCAAGACCATTGAAGCTGGTTGTGTTTTCTACGGTGACAATCAAAAACTAGAAGCAAGAACAATTATTTGGACCACAGGAGTTAGTGGGAGTCATGTTATTGCAGATTCTGGCTTTGAACAACGGCGTGGTCGTGTGATGGTTAACCCAGATTTGACAGCACCGGGTTATGAAAATGTATATATTATTGGTGATGTTGCGGCGGTGATGGACGAAAAAAGCAAGCGCCCCTATCCAACCACGGCACAAATTTCTTTGAAAACAGGAGAAGTTGCTGCTAGAAATATCACTTTTCAGTTACGAAACAAACCAACACAAGCTTTTCATTTCAAGTCGTTAGGATCAGGGGCTTCTATAGGAAATACCGATGCCTTAGGACTTGTCGGAAACATGGCTGTGAAAGGATATCCAGCATCTTTTGTGAAAAAGATGATCATGAATAAATCATTATTAGAAACCGGTGGAACAAAAGAGTTCTTTGCCAAAGGCCATTTTGATTTGTATCATTAATAAGAATTAAAAAAATCACAAAAGTAGCTACGTCTATTTTTGTGATTTTTTTGTGTATCAGAATAATCAAGGTTGTGGAGCAAAATAGGTCTCAGTAGCATAAATGAAAGCAGCCAAGTATCGTATGACGGCTTGTTTAGCCAAGTCTGTTTTTGGAAAGAGCAAATCAAAGGCGTGAAAAGCACCGTTGTATTCATCTAAGCTAGCGACAACTCCCGCTTCTTGAAGGTTACGAATATAAGCAACTGTTTCATTATAGAAAGGCTCAATTGTGCCGACAAAACTATAAGTCGGCGGTAATCCTCTAAAATCAGTCGCTCTAGCTGGTGCAGCATAAGCAGGTACTTCTTCTAAATTTTTTAAATAAAGTGACCAGGCTGCTTGATTGGCTTGTGAATCCCAAACTGGTGCATTATTATCCTGAGATGATGGCGTAATCATGCGATCATCCAACATTGGGAAAAGAGGCATTTGAAAGGCTATATTGACTTTTTTTAAATCACGTGCCAACAAACTAACGGCTGCTGTTAGACCACCGCCAGCACTGTCTCCGCCCACAAATAATTGGTCAGGACGAATCCCTAAGGAACTTGCGTTTTTCTTCATCCACAAAAGCGTCTCGTAAGCGTCTTGTAAGGCTGCAGGATAGGGATCATTTAGAGATAGGCGATAGTCTGGAGCGACGATGACACAGTTGGCAGCGCAAAGAAATTTTTGCATGTAGCCATAGTCTTGTTCAGGTGTCCCAATAGCAAAGCCACCACCATGTAACCAAAGTAATCCCGTTGCGTCAGGTCGAGTTTTTTTTGATCGTGCAATGATGAGATTAAGATGAGGATTGTCTTCGGTTCGAATGGTTACGCGTTCGATTTTAAATCCCTTTGGTCGCATGAAGGGTTTGACAATATTTAATTTTTGTTGTGTGGCAGCAAAACTAGCGGCATCTTTAAAACGGAAATGCTTACGGATGCTACGGCCTTGTTTTCTGAGTTCTGGATGTATTTGTTCGTCTGCTATATGCATTAGAAAGCTCCTTTGTCAAATGATACCTTAAGCATAAGCAAAAAAAGAAATTTTGACAACGAATAAGTTACTGATTAAAAAAAGTTGACTTTTCTTTTTTCCGAAGGTATACTAAAAATAGTTAATGATTACAAATGTAAACGAAGAGGAGAATAATAGATGAAACAAGAATTTATCGTCTCAAATATGGCGTGTGAAGGTTGCAAGAAGAAAGTCAGTGAAGCAATTGAAGGTATACAAGGGATTCAAAAATACCACATTGATTTGAATGAAAAAAAAGTCTGGATTGATAAGGACGACTCCGTTCAAACAAATGCGATTATTCAAGCAATCGACGACGCTGGTTACCAAGCAAAAGCAATTTGAGAAAGGAGTCGAAAAATGGCGACAGAAACATTTACAATTGAGGGCATGAGTTGTGCTAGTTGTGCGCAAACTGTTGAAAAGGCTGTACAAAAAATAAAAGGAATCGATACTGCCAATGTAAATTTAGCTACCGAAAAGCTTCAAGTCTCCTATCAAGAAGGAGCCGTTGATAAAGAAACAATCAAAAAAGCTGTTTCTGATGCTGGATATGGGGTAGCCGAACCAAGTGTAGAACAATCCTTTATGATTGAAGGCATGACCTGCGCCAGCTGTGTGCAGACCGTGGAAAAAGCAACGAGCCAAGTAAATGGTGTAAAAGATGTCTCAGTGAATTTAGCTACGGAGAAGATGCTCGTTCATTTTGACCCCACAATTACTGATGGACAAGCCATTAAACAAGCAGTGACCGATGCCGGTTATAAAGCCATTGAGGAAAAACAAAGCAGTGCAACTGATGATTCACAAAAAAAAGCAAAGCAACTTAAAAAGATGTGGCAACGATTTTTGATTTCTATCATTTTTACGGCGCCATTACTTTATTTATCAATGGGAGAGATGCTAGGAGCGCCAATTCCATCATTTCTTGACCCGATGACACATGGTCGTACTTTCGCATTGGCACAATTAGTCTTGACCTTACCTGTCATTTTTATGGGCCGTAGTTTTTATACCAATGGCTTTCGTTCCTTGTTTAAAGGACATCCCAATATGGATTCTTTAGTAGCTTTAGGTACGAGCGCAGCTTTTTTGTATAGTATCTATAGTACCGTTATGATTTTTACAGGACATGCTCATTTTGCCATGAATTTGTATTATGAATCAGCGGCGGTGATTTTAACGTTGATTACCCTAGGAAAATACTTTGAAGCCGTTTCTAAAGGGAAAACGTCAGAAGCTATCAAAAAATTAATGGATT
>DXDB01000021.1 GCA_019115705.1 Candidatus Tetragenococcus pullicola
TTAGAAAAATGGGGTGAAAAAAATGGTTGGCAGTAAAAAAACAAAAAGATCCATTGTTATCAGATATATCCTTACGACTTTATTATTGCTAGTCCTGATTTCACCATTTATTTATTTGATTTTACATTCTTTTGCTGATTGGGATCAAGTGGATAGAAAATTAATTCCAACGAGTTTTTCCTTGAGATCTTGGAAATGGTTATTTGGTGGTTCGGAAACGACAGCAGCAGCTCCTTGGTTATCAGCATTTTTTCACTCACTGATCGTTTCCACTGTGTCGACTGCATTTATGTTGCTTTTTGGGGTCATGACGGCTTACGCTTTAGCAAAATTAAATTTCAGAGGGAAAAAATTTATCAATCGTTTTATTACCTTTCAAATGTTCTTTCCAGTCATCATATTATTGATTCCTCAATTTTTGATGATTACAAAGGGTGGTTTGTTAGACAGCTTTGCAGGAATGATAATTCCAACGGTCATTAATATGTTGGCTATTTTCATGTACTCAAACTTTTTTAGAGCCATACCAGATTCGTTAATCGAAGCAGCAAAATTAGATGGTGCCAACGATTTAACGATTCTGTTTCGGATCATTTTACCAATGACGAGTTCACTAACGACGGTTATTTTCCTATTCATCTTTACCGATCGTTGGACGAATTTGTTATGGGACATGATTGTCACCAAAAGCGATGGGACTGTCACTTTGAATGTCTTAATTTCCCAAATGTTTGGTCCCTATCAATCCTATCCTGGACCGATGTATGCAGCATCCGTATTACTGACGGTGCCACTGATCCTATTATTCTTAGCTTTTTCAAAGAAATTTTCAGAAAGTGTCCAAGATGTTCTTAAATAGTATCGTATAGAGAGGAAAAAGTATCGTATGAATGTACAAAAAGAAATAAAGAAATTTGAACAAACCCATAGCGAATTTAAAGCGACCAAACTAACTTTTAAAGGCGTCGAAGGCTTTGATGTATATAATTGTTCGCAACCTTTTATGTGGGAAGATAAAGCCTATATCTTTGGTAGAATCGAACATCATGACGAATGGATGCGTTCTTGGATTCGTTTGTTTACCAAAACGGGACAAGATGAATGGACATTGGTTCCTGATTCGACCTTGTATCAATTAGAAGATCCTTATCTTGCGATTATCAAAGATGAACTTGTTTTTGGTGGGACCCATGTTCGCGTCAAACAAAGCGAATTGGATACGTATTATGGCTATTTTTACAAAGGAACAGAGATCGATAATTTGTATTATTTCACAACTGGCCCTGATTATATGAAAGATATTCGCTTAGTCGAATTGGCTTCAGGAAAAATTGGTGTCTTTTCTCGTCCTCGTAGTCAAGAAATTTTGAAACAACATGGTAGTGAATCCATGATCGGCTTTACGATTATTGATTCTATTCAGGATTTAAACGATGAAGTTATTGAACATGCACCATTGATTGAAGGATTGTTTTCTGATGGAGAATGGGGTGGCTGTAATCAAGCGTTCCTATTAGATAGTGGCAAAATCGGCGTCTTGGGACATGTGTCTTATCAAGATGAAACTAGTGAACAAACGGTTTATGCCAATATGTCTTTTGTTTTTGATCCAGAAACTAGAGACGTGGCTGATTATAAAATCATTGCGACTAGGGCCAGTTATCCAGCAGGTCCGGCCAAGAAACCACATTTACAACAAGTCGCTTTTACTTCGGGAATGGTTGACTTAAAAGATGGAACAGCAGAACTTTATAGTGGTATCGGTGATTGTGAAGAAGGAAAAGTTATCATTGACTATCCGTTTAAGGACTATGGAAAAATGGTTCAAAACCAGTATAATATTTATGGTTGAGCAAATGGAATAAAAGAAAGTGCTAAAAGCTGAAATTTATTTCAGCTTTTTATAGAAAGGGTTAGTTATGGACGAAGAAATTCAAAAATGGAGAAGTTGTGCGTTACTCGATCAAAAGATGCTTGCTTTATTGAATGACGAAAAAAATCCAATCCACGAATACTTTGAAGGACGAGTAGCTTTTGGAACAGGTGGTATGAGAGGGTTGATAGGCCCTGGTCCCAATCGCATCAATGAAGTAACGATTGCACGAGTGACTGCGGGTTTGGGCGATTTTTTAATCGATGAGAAAAAGGTACCGAAAGAGGCAATAAAAGTCGTCATTGGCTATGACAATCGTTATTTCTCGCGACGCTTTGCTGAAATTGCCGGAGCGATCCTAGCAGCCAAAAAAATCCAAGTATTCGTTTTTGAACAATTGACGCCAACGCCCATTGTTTCTTATGCAATTAGAAAAATGCAGGCGCAAGCAGGCATCATGATTACCGCTTCGCATAATTCTAAAGAATACAACGGTTATAAAGTATATGATGCAACAGGTTGCCAAATTTTGCCAGATCGAGTTGCAGATTTAAATGAGTTTGCTGAAAAGTATCACTCTTCTTTTGCTTTTCCACGTTCTCAAGAAGAAATAACCTGGTTGGATGAAGCGATTGAAGCAGATTATTTGTCAGAATTTGACAGTTCTATCAAAAAAGAAAAGAAAAACCTTTCGATTGGGTACTCACCAGAACACGGAACAGGTGGAAGAGTTGTGAAAAAACTTTTCGATCGGTATGGCTTTGATCAAGTGATCTATCCTGTGGAACAATGGCATCCTGATCCAGCGTTTTCAAATACCAAATCACCTAATCCAGAAGTTGTTTCTTCGTTTGAGTTACTGATTCATTATGGGAAAAAATATAAATTGGATTTACTTCTGGCAACCGATCCAGATGCTGATCGTTTAGGAGCCTTTTATCGAGATCACAAGGGAGAGTACGTTCGTCTGACAGGAAATCAAATTGGAGCGATTCTTTTGGAGTACTTAATGGAAAAGCAAACACCAGAAGAGCTTCAAAATAAATACATCGTAAAAACAATTGTTTCTTCTGATTTGGCAAAAAAAATGGCGCAAAGTCATGGTTGTGAAGTGGTTGAGGTCTTGACTGGCTTTAAATACATTGGCGATACCATCAACAAAAAAGGCGCGGACCGTTTTTTATTTGCTTATGAAGAAAGTTTTGGCTTTTTAGCAAATCCAGTGGTGCGAGACAAGGATGGGCTTCAAATTGCGCTTATTTTATCAGAAGTGGCCAATTATTTGAAAAAACGCGGAGAAACTCTAGGCGATTATTTAGCAACAATTTATGCTAACTATGGCTATTTTGGCGAAGAGGCTATTTCCGTTGCTTTGACTGGAAAAGAAAAAAATGTTTCAGAAAATAATTTTTACGAAAAGTTGTCTACAAAACTTTCAAAAGAAGCGACAATCATGGAAGATTTTGATCTGCAAAAAAGAGTTGATCTAAAAACTGGAAAGACAACAGCTTTACAGCTTCCCCAAGCAAGGGTAAGAAAATTTTATTTTGAAGATAATAATTGGGTGTGCATTCGCCCGTCAGGAACCGAGCCTAAATTAAAGATTTATATTGGGGTTGGAACAAATAGTCTAGAAAAAACGAAAAAAACAGTTGATACTTACACGAAAAAGATTGCTACTATTGTTGAAGAACTTCATCAATGAGAAAAAACGATAAAAAGTAAAAGTCATCAAGAAACGGCGCGTCTCTTGATGGCTTTTTTGTAGGGCCCATAAGCTGGATCTATTCGGTTATTTAATAGATTTGTCTTCAAAAAAGTTTCTTCCTTTCATCTCGAGAGTAACGTTTAACCGAATGATTTGTTATAATGAAGAAACAAAAGGGTTGTTTTAAAAAATTATAAGTTATAAAACTATTAAATGCCTGTAGGAGGAAATGAAATGACTAAAGTCAACGATATTTTAGAGAAACTACGCTATTTTGAAAATGAAAATGAGATAACAAAAGAAACACTAACTACTGTCTACGATAATCAAGAGGAGTTCACGCCTTATTTCATAAGGGCTTTGGAACGAGTGACTGCTGAGCCAGACTTGATATATCGTGGTGAAAAAGACTACGCTTTACATTATTATTCGTTACTATTTTTAGCAGCATTTCGGGAAAAGGCTGCCTTTCCAATGATTTTGAAATTGGCTCGTTTAAATGAAGAAGATTTGGAAGATCTATTTAGTGAGGACTATTTGAAAGAGGACTTTCCTAGAGTATTAAAGTCGACATTTGATAATGATTTTGATTCGTTAAAAGAAACGATAAAAAATAAGCAACTGTCTGATCAAATGCGGACGATACTGTTAGAGCTTTATTTATCTACTAGTAAAGCAGGCAGAGAGCAAGATGTCACTTTTTTACGAGATATAATTGAGAATTCAGGCTTAGAAAATTTGACTAGTGTGGCTGAAACGGTCATATTTTTTGAGTTGCATGAGATGAAAGAAGATATTCAATCTTTATTTGACCAAGAACGAATCGATGTTATGCAAATTGAGAACTATCAAAACTTTATGGATCGCCTTTTTGGAAATGGAGAGACAAGATTGCCACTTGAATGGACGGATTCAGCAAAATCAAAAATGCTTTTAGAGGAACGTATTGCTGAAAACAGAGAAGTTAATCGAATACTGGAACAATATCTTGGACAGGCAACTAAAAAACGTGAATGGCTGCAAAAGGCAAGAAAAGGTAATTTTGAACGCAATGAACCGTGTCCGTGTGGGAGTGGCAAAAAATATAAAAAATGTCATTTAAAAATTGATCAACAGGCTGAAAAAGAGAAGATTCCTGTAGAGCCAATGAGAATACAACAAATGCGGTTAAATGCCTATCCTTTTATTCCGATTAATAGCAGTGAGAAAACAGTAAAAATGATGTCAACTTTTGACAAAAAAGCACTTGAAATCAATGGCTTGGTCTATTTGGCCTTACATGATCGCTCGGAAACGCTAGTAGAATATGTAGATTCTGAAGAACTTTTTGATTTGCTTGAACTTGAGGATCAACAGATGCTAAAAAAAATAGTACGATTCATTGTTCATTACCTATTGGATGCCCATCGTTTATTTTTAGAAAAAGTGACCGAAGAAGGATTTTCATCATTTGAAGCGTATGATGAAAAATATAAACTTCATTATCGCAGTCAAGACTGGCACCAGTTATTCATTAAATACATGCGGTTTTTACCCGAGGAATTTGATGAAAAAACCTGTCAGAAAGTAGAAATTCTGGTAGCTGAGTTAACATTATAAAAAGGAAGAATGCAGATGCAAATTCGAAAAGAACAAAAATAAGATGATCTAAAAGCGTATCCGTTCGTAAAAGAGGCTTTTGAATCTGCGAAACATGCCGATGGGATCGAGCAAGATTTGGTGGTTGCACTACGAAAAAGTGACGCCTTTGTCCCAGAGTTATCGTTAGTGGACGAAGTCAATGGAAAATTAGTTGGTTATCTTTTGTTTTCTGAAGCGCGAGTTGGAGAAGATAAGGTCTTTGTTTTGGCACCATTAGCTGTTAAACCAAATTTTCAAAGACAAGGTGTTGGTTCAACGCTTATAATAGAGGGCATCGATTGGTCAAAGCTTTGAATTATTCGGATGCATTCGTCTTAGGAAGTGAAGACTATTATCCTCGCTTTGGCTATCGACCGGCTGAAGAATTTGGAATTGAGGTGCCACAAGGATGGCCAAGTAAAAATTTTATGGCGTTTCCTTTGAAAAATAAATCTAAAGCGATTCAAGGAAAGGTGACTTATGCCAAAGAGTTCGGGCTTTAGAAAAATCGATTGAGCAGACCAACAGGTAACAAGAAATATTACAAAATTGTGTTAAAACGCTTCTTTTGTAATAATTCTTATGTGATTTAAAAGTTTTATGACAAAGTAGGCGAATTTTTGTTCTTAAAAAGTAACAACTATCGTATAAGGCTTGATATAAAGCTGTTTGTCGATTATTTAATACTGTAAAGAAACTAGGCGTGATTCGTAATCAACTGTAAACTGTTTTTCACCTATGAAATATTTTCTGATGCTAGACTAGGTATCGTGCTTGAGAGATAGACAAAGCATAGACTACTTTCTATACACAAAGGAGAATTTTTTCATGAAGTCATTGAAAACAGTATTACTAGGAACAGCGGCTGTTGCTGGATTAGGAATTTTATTAGGTGGGCAAGATGCCTTGGCAGATGAAGCTTATACCGTTCAATCAGGTGATACTCTTTCTGTTATTTCTTATAATTTCTTTGGGAATACAGAAGCGATCGACAAAATCGTAGAAGCAAATGATATTAAAGATAAAAACTTGATTTATGTTGGGGAAAAATTAACCATTCCAACTGATGGACAACAAGTAGTAAGTCAAGAGCCAGTAGAAGAAACTTATTATGAAGAACCTGTTGAACAAAGTGCGCCAGTCGTTGAAGAAAGCTATTCAGAACCAGTTCAACAAGCACCCGCACAACAATATCAATCATCAGCAAGTGGCTCAGAAGCCTCTGCCAAAGAATGGATTGCTAATAAAGAATCTGGTGGTTCTTATTCAGCAACCAATGGTCAATATATTGGTCGTTACCAATTAACCAATAGCTATTTAAATGGTGACTATTCTGAAGCCAATCAAGAAAAAGTAGCCGATGAATATGTTAATTCACGTTATGGTTCTTGGTCTGCAGCTAAATCATTCTGGGAAGCAAATGGTTGGTATTAATTCAGAAAAGTTGAAATAAAAATTATAAACCAATCAAACAGCCCGATCATCTAAACTTGGTGATTGGGCTGTTTTTTGTCTTTTTTTTAAAGTTGTGTAGAAGATATCTTTATTCTAATTTTTTTAGGCCGAAGTTTGTTCTGCGTAAAGTTTAGCATCATACATCCTAAAGAACGGATAGTAAATAAGTGTTGAAACAAATAGGTTGATAAAAGCTAAAAGGATCGCTCGATAGTCGCCACCCGTTCCCAAAAAGGCGCCGATTCCTACTGGTGAAATCCATGGAATTCCGGAAATGACCTTATTGACTAGATTCATTGATGTGGCGAAATAAGAAATGGTCACATTGACAATTGGGGCCAAAATAAAAGGAAGAATCAAATAAGGGTTGTAAACAATGGGCGCCCCGAAAATAACCGGTTCATTAATATTGAATAATCCAGGCAAAATGGCCGCTCGTCCTAGCAATCGAAGTTGATCTGATTTGGCAAAAAAGACCATTAATAAGACCAATCCTAAGGTACTACCAGCACCGCCGATAAAAAGATACATATTGACAAAATCGCCGGCAAAAATATTAGAAGCACCCTCAATATTTTCTGTTAATGCCACTAATAAAATAGGATTGATGAAACTGTTTTTGATAATCGCTGTACCGTGGACACCTACCGCCCATAGAAGATGAATCAAAAGCATAATCACAACGATTCCTAACCAAGAACCGGTCAACTCTTTGACAAATTCGAAGGGCTTTGATAATAGCGCATGTAAGTCAGTGTGGAAAAAGGCTAATATGCCGTTAATAAGCAACATGACAAAAGCGATAAAAATAGCGGGAATCAATGAAGCAAAAGACTTGCTGACCCCATCTGGTACGCCTTCTGGCATGGTAATCGTAATATTTTTCTTACTACAAAAGCGATAGATTTGGGTAGCAATAACAGCGGTGATGATGCCAATAAAGATGCCGACACCACCAAAACGAGTAACCCAACCTTCTATCGAGATGCCATTATATACAATAGAGGATTCACCACTTTGTTGGACCAATTTTGCGGCGCCATCAGAGATATCGACTTGAACGATGGTCATCAAAAAAGCAAAGAGACCTAAAAGCGCTCCGACAAAACTACTAAGTTTTGAATCTTCTTCTCGGTAACTATCTGTTAAATAAAAAGCGGTTGCTAAATTATAAAATAAAGCAATGGAACCAATGGACATGGTGGTGACCACTGTATAAAGGGGAGAAAATTTTAACAAAGTATTTTCAAAAAAAGGAGCCAAGGGAGGAATAATTTGTGGCAAATTATTGATAATCAAAAATATCGAACCAACTATGGTAAAAGGAACTGTAATGACGCCGGCTTGCATAATGGCACGAATGAAACGAAAATTTGCCAACTTATTTAGAGGTGGCATTAATTTTGTTTCTAAAAATTGAAAGAGTTTATTCATTAGTAACTTTCCTTTCTATCAAGGGATTTGATTGGTTGAAATGAGTTGTTGATACCAATAGAAACTATCTTTTTTGTAACGTTTCAGCTGTTTCTCATTTTTTTCATCCCGATCCACATAAATAAATCCGTAACGTTTACTAATCCCTTCATGAACACTAATCAAATCAATCGCAGACCACGGACTGTAACCAAAAAGATCGACGCCAGCTTGGATTGCTTCTAGACAAGCGGTAATATGTTGCTTTAAATAATCAATACGGTAGGAATCGTGAACGGCACCATCTGCTTGCAAGTTATCTTTTGCACCCAAGCCATTTTCAGTAATGATGATTGGCAAATGGTAACGGTCATATAAGGTTTGCAAGGTTGTTTTTAAACCGAGCGGGTCGATGGTCCAGTTGAACTCATTTTTTTGTAAATTAGGATTAGTATAACCTTTGTAAAAGCCCCATTCCATAATATCTTCGCTTTGCTGATCACTAATCCCATCGGCTAATCCTTTTTTACTCATTGGTTTTTCCACAGTGATTGTCGTGTAAAAATTCATAGCGATAAAATCGGGAAAATGATTTGTCATCAAAGCTTCATCTTCTTTATCGACCGTGATTTTGACCCCTTGACGGTTGAGGTAATCTTTAAAGACGGTGTTGTATCTACCAAAGCAAGAAAAATCTAAGTACGCCCAATTTCTGACACTATTAAAATACAGGGAAGCCTCATTGTCCACAGGTTTACTTGTTGCCGGATAAACCAAAGAGATATTTGGAACTGGCCCAATTTTTCCATCCGCAACAATTTCATGACAAAGCTTGAAGGCTTTTTTTTCAGCTATCATTAAATGATGAAATTGTTGATACTTTTCTTGTAAGGAAAGAGACTTTCCGAGTATTTTTTTATCAACCAATAGCATAATATTGGGTTCATTAATGGTGAGCCATTTTTTCACACGATCCCCATAAGCTTTGAAAACCGTTTGGACATAGTTGGAAAAGGCGTCAACGGTACTACGACTGGTCCAGCCACCTTTTTCTTCTAAGGCTTGCGGTAAATCAAAATGATTGAGTGTAATCATAGGTTCAATGCCATGTTTTAAACATTCATTAATGACGTCATTATAATGAGTGATTCCGGCTTGATTGATCTTGCCTTGACCTTCTGGGAAAATACGTGTCCAAGCGATGGAAAAACGGAAAATTTTGACGCCTAACTCTTCTAATAAGGCAATGTCTTCTTTGTAACGATGGTAGTGATCGACGGCAACTGTGAAATCAGCAATGTCATGATTTTTACGAGAACGGGTATCTTGGACGCTTAAGCCTTTTCCATCAGAGGAATACGCGCCTTCTGTTTGGTGGGCACTGATAGAAGCGCCCCATAAAAAATTTTTTGGAAAGGTCTTTGTCATTGGTTGATTCGCTCCTTTTTATTATTTTTCAATGCAGGTATTCAAGTAGGACAAGAAAATGATTCTGGTCATGTTTATTTTAAACAAAAATAGGCAAAGGCTCAAGGAATTGAGAGTTGTAATAATTGGAAGAATTTTTAAAAATAGTTATTTTTTGTCAGATAGAAGGGCTTATTTTTGTAAACTTTTTCGTTCCTTGTTAAAGTGGAAGTAGTAGATAGCAAGTTGTTGTTTGAGAGACGTTCATCATGCACAATCAAGAAAGGTTGGATTTTAGATGAGTATTGAAAAAGTAAAATCGCAAGAACCAAAGAAAGATTATTTGATGAGTGATGCTACAAAAGACGTGCCGCAAAAAATTGAGACAGAAGATCCAAACTATAAAGCGGCAGGTAAATTGGCAGGTAAAAATACAATTGTGACCGGTGGCGATAGTGGCATCGGGAAAGCGACTGGTATTGCTTTTGCCAAAGAAGGAGCCAATGTCGCGATCGTCTATTTTGAAAATGACGAAGATGCCAAAGAAACCAAGCAACGAATTGAAGAGCTTGGAGGCCAAGCGTTGGCTATCAAAGGAGACGTTGGAAAAGAAGAAACAGCGACTGAAATTGTACAAAAAGTAGTCGGTCAGTGGGGAAAAATTGACGTTTTGGTCAATCATGCAGGCGAACAACATGTGCAAGATAAATTAGCAGACATTAC
>DXDB01000022.1 GCA_019115705.1 Candidatus Tetragenococcus pullicola
AAAAATACACAGGTCACACGCGTAAGGGGTGTAGTATGAGAGGAGACTAAAAAAATGGAAGAAGATGCAGATAAAATTGAAAAAACAGTGATGACAGAACGTTCTACTAAAGAGATTGCTGAATATAACAGACAAATAACATCAGAAAAAAACAAAATCTTAAAAATTTTTAAAGATTGTAATGCAGATGTCAAAAAGATAGCTGGTCCACTCATCGATAACGCTTCTTACATGAAAGTAGAATTAGCCCACTTGAAAAAATACAACATTAAAAATGGTATAAAAGAATTTTACATGAACGGCAAAGGACAATTCGGATTTAAAGAATCTGTCGAAAGTAAAACTTACAATACTATGATAAAAAACTATATGAATGTCATCAAACAATTAAACGAAATGCTTCCTAAAGGTAAGTCTATAGGAATAGAAGACGACGGATTTGAGGATTTTTAAGAGTAAATTATGACATATATAGAAGAATACTATAATAAAATTTCAAGTGGAGAAATAGTAGCATGTAAAAAAATAAAAACTGTATATAAGAAACTGGTAGATGATTTAAAAAAACCTAAAACAGTTTCTTTTTTTAATAAAATAACAGAAGAAAATGAAGAACATACTTATATATTTGATGAAGAAAAAGCTAACAGACCTATTCAATATATAGAAAAATACTGCAAACATTCAAAAGGAAAATGGGCAAAAAAACCCGTTATTTTAGAATTATGGCAAAAGGCACACATACAAGCACTTTACGGATTTGTAGATAAAGAAACTGGACTAAGAAAATATAGAAAATTTGCTCTATTTGTAGGAAAAAAAAATGGAAAATCTACAGAAGGTTCTGGCTTAGGTTTATATCATTTAACGAAAGATGGAGAAGGTGGAGCTGAAGTATATTCTGTTGCTACCAAAAAAGACCAAGCGAAAATCATTTGGGAAGAAGCGAAAAGAATGGCTGCTAAAAGCCCAGTAATCTGCAAAAGAACAAGAAGACTTGTTAATGGGATTTTTTACGATAAAACAGAGAGCGTTTTCAAGGCAGTAGCATCAGAAACAGACAGTCTTGACGGTTTAAATGGCTCTGCTATTTTGGCAGATGAAATTTGGGCGTGGAGAGACAAAGGACTATTAGACATAATGTCTGACAGCGTAAGTGCTAGAGAACAGCCAATAATTTTCGAATTTTCTACAATGGGGAAAATTCGAGAAGCTGTTTTTGATAGTGAATACGAATATTTTGAAGCAATTATAAAAGGCTATGAAGGATTAGAAGGAGGAATTGTAGATGAAACAGTTCTTCCTTTTATTTATGAACTAGACGAAGCAAAAGAATGGACCGATGAAAAAGCTTGGATAAAAGCTAATCCCAATTTAGGCATAACAAAGACATACAAATATTTAAGGGATAAAGTAGAAAAAGCCAAGAATAGGCCAGATGAATTGAGCAACCTATTATGCAAGGAATTTAATGTTAGGACAACCTCTCAGGAGTCATGGGTAAGCTTTGATGTTGCAAACAACGAAGAAACCTTTGATATGGACGAAATATACGACAGTTATGCAGTGGGAGGAGTCGACCTATCCAGCACAACAGACTTAACTTGCGCTACCCTACTAGTATTAAAACATAATAAAAAATATGTGGTACAGCAATATTTTATACCTAGTGAAAGGCTAGAATTTAAAATTAAGGACGATAAAATTCCATACGACAAATGGGAAAAAAGAGGCTTAGTTACTATTTGCGAAGGCGCGAAAGTAAATTATAGTGATGTTACACAGTGGTTCCTAAGAATGAACGATGAATATAAAATTTCGACATTATGGGTCGGATACGATCCATGGAACACTCAATACTGGGTAGAAGAAATGAAAGAATATGGTTTTGAAATGGTAGAAGTAAGACAAGGAGCAAAAACAATGTCAAATCCTATGAAGCAATTAGAAGCTGATCTAATAGAAAAAAGTGTTAACTATAACAATAACCCAGTTCTTAAATGGTGTTTGTGCAATACATCAGTAAAAAGAGACGATAACGATAATATAAGACCAGTAAAAGGACAAAAACAAAGAGCAAGAATTGACGGCGCAGTAAGTTTAATAATAGCTTATTGTACATTATTCAATAAAATGCAAGATTATTTAGCATTGCAGGAGGAATAAATGAAAAAAGAAAAACGAAGCTTGTTTAATATGATTTTTGGAAAAAGTAAAGAACAACAAAACGAAAATATAACCCAAACGCAATTTCAATTATTAAGTGGATGGAACACAAATTTCAGCACTTTACCAGAAGGCACATATAACAGCAAAGTCGCTAGACAGGTAATTGATAGAATAGCGACGCATTGCGCAAAGCTAGTACCAAAACACATACAGGGAAGCATTACTAACAATATACGAGGAGAAATTAATTTCTTATTAAGTAATCAACCAAATCCAATTATGAATACATTTGATTTTATATATAGAATAGTATCACTGTTATATACAGACTGTAATGCTTTTGTGTTTATTGCAAAAGATTCAGAAGGTTTTATAACAGGATTTTATCCAGTCTTAGCGACGAATTATAAACTGCTACAAGGTGCAGATGGAACAATGTATTTACAGTTTGATTTTATAAATGGGAAAATATATACGATACCATATTTAGAACTAATACATTTAAGATTGTTTTACAATAGAAATGACGTATTTGGTACAAGTAATAGAGTCCTTCAAACGGACTTAAATACTGCTGATACAGTAACGCAAGGAATCGATAAAGCAATAAAAACAACAAGCAATCTAAAAGGAATACTTTTATATGAAAATTCGATGTTAAAAGAGAAAGATTTAAAAACAAATAAAGACAATTTTGTAAAAGATTTTTTAAATATGGACAACGAAGGCGGAATTGCAGCATTGGATGCAAAAGCAAAATTTCAAGAAGTAAATTTGAAGCCGATTACTTTAGATGAAGAACAATTAAAAAGAGTAAATTATAATATTTTTGACTATTTTGGGGTATCTGAAAAAATTGTAAGCAACAGTTTTACAGAAGAAGAATGGAATGCTTTTTATGAAGGCGTAATCGAGTCGCGTGCAATTCAAATGAGTTATGCATTTACGAATAAGATATTCAAAAGGCAATCTATAAAAGACGGACATCGAATTGTATTTACAGCAAACAGATTGCAATATGCAAGTCTAAATACAAAAACAAATCTACTGAAAGTCGTAGCGCCTTGGGCAATGTTGAAAGTAGATGAGGGCAGGGAAATATTAGATTTAGCTCCTTTAGGAGGAGAAGAAGGAAACAGAATATTGCAAAGCTTAAATAATATTGATAGTTCAATTGCAAATACATATCAAGTAGGAGGTAAAAATGATGGAAAAAGCAATTAAAGAGATAAGACTTGTAGATATGAGAGCAGCCGAGGAAGAAGAAATGGTTGTTGAAGGCTATGCGGCTGTTTTTGACACGTTAACAGACTTAGGCTGGATGCATGAAATAATAGACAGACATGCATTTGATAATGCTGATATGTCTGATATTGTTATGAAATACAATCATGAAAGTTCTATACTTCCAATGGCACGTACGAGAGGTGGATCATTACAATTTAATGTAGATGATCATGGATTAAAAATAAGAGCTAAACTTCCTGAAACTTCTGTGAATAAGGATATATACACTTTAATCAAAGAAGGCGTCTTAAGTAAAATGAGTTTTGCTTTTACAGTAAGAAGCGATGAATACGATTACGATACAGACACTAGAAAAATTTTAGAGTTTGACAAAATATTTGATGTATCTGTAGTAGATGTTCCGGCTTACGAAACGACAGAAATATATGCAAGAGGGAAAAAAGAATATGAAGAAGAAAAAAGAAAGCATGAAGAAAAGAAAATTGCTTTTGAAAAACAAAAATTGAAATTAGTATTAAGTTTATAATTCTCGAACAAAGATTGGTGGTAGAACCAGTCTTTTTTTGTTGGTAGAAACAAATAGAGTTTTTTATAAATCGGTGGTAGAACCGAAAATTTATTTTGGGAGGGAATTAAAAGATGACAAAACAAGAAATTGAAGCCAGAAAAACTGAACTTATTAAAAAAATAAACGAAGCTAAAACAGAAGAAGAACTAAATGAATTAAGAAAACAAGCTGAAGAATTAATCAAAGAAGTTCCATTGAAAGAAAACAAAACAATAACTCGTGAAGAAGAAAGAGCATTAATTTCTGATATAGAGAACTTAGAACAAAGAAAAGTGGAAATTACAAACATCATTTCAAGCAAGGAGGAAAGAAAAGTGGAAAAAGAATTAAACAAAGATAATGTATTAAAATCTGAAGAGTATCGTTCTGCATGGGCTAAAACTTTAATGTGCAGAAATGATTTCACAGAAGCAGAAAAAAGAGCTTTAGATGTTGCACTAACAACAACCGCAAATACTTATGTGGCACCAAGTTCTGGAGCTGATGGCGTAAATAATGGTGGACTATTTATTCCAGAGACTGTTTCAATGGAGATTTTAAAAGAAATAGAGCTAGAGTCTCCATTTTTAAGAGATATTGCAAAAACATATATTAGAGGACTAATAACATTGCCATATAAAAAATCTGGAAGTGGTGCAGAGTGGGCAGAAGAAGGAAAAGAAAACAAATTAGAGTCTGACGAATGGGGAGAATTAACATTTGCTCAAATGGAACTTTCTAAGACTATAAGAATTACTTGGAAATTAGAATCAATGGCTATTGATCAATTTGTAAACTATATAATTTCCGAAGTTAGTAGAGAAATGAGGGAAGAATTAGCAGATAAACCATTCTATGGAACAGGTGTTAAAGAAATTGCTGGTGTTTCTCTTGATGGAAATAACATAACAGCTGAATATGAGTCTACAACAACATCTCTTGAAGCTATAAAAGCAGGGCTTGCTTTACTTCCAAAGAGAAAAAGAAGTGGGGCCAAAATTTATATAGCAGAAGATATGGCTTTAGATATAGCATTTTTAAAAGATGACAATGGAATGTATATCAATAATCCTGTAAATGGTGTTGGTCTTGAAAGTATTGCAAAATATAGAGTAGAAGTTGATCCATTCTTAAAAGACGGAGAGTTTGTAATTGGAAACCCAATTTGGTATAAAATGAACTTTAATGAAGGAATTTCAGTAACCAAAGATATCATTGGACGTTCAAGAGTAAATGATTACACAGGATATTGTGTAGTGGGTGGAGCACCAGTTCCAAATTCATTCGTTTACGGAAAAAAAAAATCAGAATAGATCCAGAAATCACTAATTTAATCATTACACCAGTTAATAATTTAGAAACTCCTGTCACAGCAGACACAAAGGTCGCTGATCTAAGTGTGACAGGAGGAACAGCTCCTTATACTTACAGTTTGAAAGCAAGTACAGGAGATAATGCTGAATTTAAAATAAGTGGTACTGAAGTGCAAGCAAATGCTCAAATTGCAACAGCTGCAACTAAAAATATAACAGTTATTGTAACAGATAGTAAACAAAAAACAAAAGAAGCTACTGCTCAAATAGAAATAACAGAAGCAGGAGTATAGCACAGAAGGAGGACTATATGGAAGAATTGCTAAAGCTAGTTAAGCAATGCTTAAGCATTGTAGAAACAGCTACTTTGAAAGACGAAGAAATAAAAATGTTAATACAAGCAGCAATAGCGGACTTGAAAAGACAAGGCATTACAGCAAGTGAAACAACAGAAGACAGCCTTATAAAATCTGCTATTGTTATGTTTGTAAAAGCAAATTTCGGAAACGTAGATATAAAAGATAAAGAATTAGCACAAAGAACATATAGTCTTCTTTGTGCTAATTTAGGTTTGAGCCAAGACTATAAGGCGGTGGACAATAATGTATGATATAAGTTGTAAATTACTACATATTGATTCCAAACAAAACAACATTGGAGTTCCAATTCCTCAAAATCCAACAGAAATAGAAATCCCCATTATAAAAGTAGAAGAAGTATATAGAAGCGAGTTTTATGAAGCTAATGAACAAGGCTACAAACCAACATTAAGACTTCGTATAAGTAGCTTAAATTACAACAATGAAGAAGAATTAATATATATGGGAGTTACTTACACAATAATAAGAGCTAGTGAGCCGTATGCCGACGAAACGGTTCTGATATGTGAAAGGAAAGTAAAAAATGTCTAATAACACAAAGCCAGAAAACTTGCATAAAGCATTAAAGGAATACTTGGAAGATTATCTTGAAGACATTGAAGAAGATGTACAAGTTTCAACAGATACTGTTATAAAAGAGGCAAAGGAAGAACTTGTACAAACGAGTCCGAGGAGTGGGCTTGCTAGAAATACTAAATATTATAAAGGTTGGGCAATAAAAAACGGAGGAAGAACTAGAAAAGGAAGGTATTATAGCAAAGTTATTTGGAACAAAACCAATTATCAGTTAACGCATCTTTTGGAAAATGGACATCATACAAGAGACGGGACAGGATGGGTAGAAGCTCAGCCACATATTGGAAAAGTGCAAGAAAAATATGGAGCTGAATTTTCAGATTTGTTAAAACAAAAAATTAAAAGGAGGTCAAAATGACATTAGAAGAAAAATTAGAAGACTTAAAGAAAAGGTGCGAAACAGCCGGATTTCCATATGCGTACGGAAAGTTCGAAAAACCTACGCCACCTCCTCACTTAATAGCAGTAATTGCAACAGCAGATAATGTGATGGCCGATAATATAGTCTACTACAAACCAACACCAATTAGACTCGACTACACATACACTTTAAAAGATTTAAAACAACAAGAAAAAATAGAAAATGAAATTCTAGGCGATATCGCTTGGAATAAAACTGAAGAAGCTTACATTCAAACTGAACAAGTTTGGCAAGTAAGCTATTATTTTGTAATATAAGGAGGAAATGAAAAATGGGAGAAAAAAACAAAATTAAATTTGGACTAAGCAACGTACATATCGCTAAACAAATAAAAGGCGAAGATGGAGAAATAACGTATGGTACACCGTTTAAAATTCCAGGTTCAGTAAATTTAAGCCTAGATGCCGAAGGAGATAATTCTCCATTTTATGCAGACAATATAAAATTTTTTGATTCTTATGCAAACAATGGATATTCTGGAGAATTAGAAATAGCAAAACTACCAGACCAATTTTTGCAAGAAATATTAGGACAGACTGTCGATAGCATAGGTGGAGTTCTAGAAACAATAAATGACAAAATGTCACCTTTTGCTTTCATGTATCAAATAGAAGGAGATCAGACTGGAACTAGATTCTGCTACTATAATACAACAGCTTCAAGACCATCTACAGAAGCCTCAACGAAAGAAGATACTATCACACCTAACACAGATAAATTATCAATAACTACTTCTGCTCGCGAAGATAACGGAAGAGTTAGATATAAATTAGCACTATCAGATACAAATAAAACACAATACGACAAGTTTTTCGATGCTGTACCAGAGCCACAAGAAGCAGTGTAATTTTATACACTGCTTCAATTTACTATTGGAGGTATTTATGAAAAAAATAAATATATGTGGAAAAGATTTTGATATAGAATGTAATGCATTTACTTTTGTAGAGTACAGAAAAAAATTTAAAGATAGAGGCATTTTTGAAGATTTTGGAATAATAAATAATTTTATGACTATGCAAGTTTTACTAACTAAAACTTTGAAACAGAAAAACCCAAACATAACGCAAGAAGAAATTATTAAAGAAACATCTAGACAATTAATAACGTATTTGGATGATTACATAGAAGCTGTTACAAGAATAGGTTATATTTGCTGTTATTCCGCAAATCAAAGAATCGGGGAATATGAAGAATGGCTTAAAAATCTCACAAGAATTAACACAAACGACACATGGATTGTTGAGGTAACGGAACTTGCCGTGAATTGCTTTTGTGGACGAGAAGGTATTTGAAAAAATTGAAAAGTATACAGAAGATAAAAGTGCAGGAAAAACCATATTTCCAGAGCACGATTTTCTAGCAGCTTGTCTAAAAATTGGCTTAAAGATAGACGACTTAAAAATACTAACATATATAGATATATTAAAAATATTTATATCTTTTTTGAAAAACAGGACAGAAGATGAGGATAAAGAAATAAAAGAAGCTACATCAAAAGATATTCAAAATCTAGTAGCGAGAATGTAGGAGGAAATATGGCAGGAACAGTAAAAGGAATAATAGTAGAAATAGGAGGAGATACATCGGGTCTACAAAAAGCTTTAAAAAATGTTAATTATAGTACGTCTAGTTTAAGTAAGGAACTTAAAAATGTAGATTCTTTACTTAAACTAGACCCTTCTAATACGGAAATGGTAGCTCAAAAACAGAAGGTTTTAGCCAAAAATATCGAAGAAACAATCAATAAATTAGAAATATTAAGAAGTGCACAAGAAGAAGCAGATAAACAAATCGCTAATGGTGTAAATATTTCAGAAGAAAATTACAGAAGTCTGCAAAGGGAAATAATTAACACAGAAAGCAAATTAAAGAATTTGCAATTACAGTCTAGTAAGTGGACAAAGGCAGGAAAAGAACTAGAAGAATTTGGAACTAAAGTATCTAATATCTCAAGCAAAATAGATAACTTGGGAAACACTTTAACAACATCACTTACACTACCTGTTCTGGCTATAGGAACTGCAGCAGTAGGTACAGGAAATGAGTTTGAAGCTCAAATGAAGCGAGTACAAGCTATTGCAGGAGCTACAAAAGATGAATTGGAACAATTAACTGACCAAGCTATGGATTTAGGAGCAGAAACAACATTTAGTGCTACGCAGGTTGCTGAAGGCATGGAAAATTTAGCAAGTGCTGGCTTTAACACACAGGAAATTATGGAAGCTATGCCAGGTCTATTGGATTTAGCGGCTAGTTCTGGAGCGGATTTGGCAACAAGTTCTGAAATTGCAGCTAGTGCGATAAGAGGTTTTGGATTAGAAGCAGGCACTAGTGCACATGTAGCCGATGTTTTTGCAGAAGCTTCTGCTAGAACTAATGCACAGGTTGAAGACATGGGATATGCAATGAAGTATATAGCACCGGTTGCCAATACCATGGGATTAAAGTTAGAAGAAGTAGCAGCTGCAATTGGTATTATGTCCGATGCAGGTATAAAGGGAGAACAAGCAGGAACTACTTTAAGAGGAGCTCTAGTAAGACTTACAAAACCAACAGATAAGATGCTTGGAGTCATGGAAGACTTAGGAATAAGTTTTTATGACAACGAAGGAAAAATGAAATCTTTAACAAAAATAGTTTCTATGTTAAGCAAAGCGACAGAAAAATTAACGGACGAGCAAGAACAAAATGCACTAACTACGCTATTTGGAACCGAATCTCTATCTGGAATGGTAGCTTTGATAAATAGAGGAGCAGATGATCTATCAGATATGACAAAATCCTTTGAAGAATGTGATGGGGCAGCTCAAGATATGGCTGATACAATGCTCGACAATACAAAAGGAGCGTTTGAGAGTTTAAGTGGTTCTTTAGAAAGCGCTGGGATTGCAATTCAACAGACCTTAGCACCAGAAATAAAAGAACTATCAAAATGGCTTCAAGATCTAGTGGATGATTTCAATGATTTATCTGATGAAGAAAAACAAAATATAATTCAAACAGCTTTACTGGTTGCAGCTATAGGTCCAGCTGTTAAGATACTAGGAACATTTGGAAAAACAATAGGAAATACATCTACAGGAATAGGAAAATTCTCTAAAGCTATGGCGGTCGCGAAAACAGGTACAGTGTCTACCGATGCAAGCATAAACACCTTAGCAAAAAGATTAGGCTTTTTAACAACGCCAACTGGATTAGCAACTACTGCTGTTGTAGCTTTAACTACAGCATTTGTTGCAAGTAAAGTAGCAGCTGAAAAAGAAAAAGCTTCTTTAGGAGGTCTAAGAGAAGAGGTAGATAAACAATCTGAATCTTGGGAAAAATTACAAAAAAGCAGAAATGAGAATTTGTCAAATACTCTAACAGAGATAGAAACTACAAAAAAATTGGTAGATGAATTAGAGCAAATTGTTGAAGAAAACGGAAAGGTAAAACAAGGATATGAAAATAGAGTAAAATTTATTTTGAACCAACTTAATAGTGCGCTTGGAACAGAATATAAATTAAATGGTAATATAATAGAACAATATCAACAATTGAAAGAAAATGTAGACAAATTAATAGTATCAAAGAAAGCTGAAGCGGTACTAAATGCTTATCAAGAAGAGTATGGTGTAGCTATAAAAGAGCAGTCAAAAGCAACAGAAACTTTAGTAGGCTTAAGAAAAAAATTAGCAGAAGTTTCAGAAGCAATGGCGAATGGTGATTACAAAACCAGACGAGAAGCCGAAAGACTATATAGTAGCATAGCAGAGGAAATTAGGAAGCAAACAGATTTAGTTAGCCAGTACGGAAAAACAATTGAAAATGTAGAAAATTTGCAGACTGCCAGTATAACAGGCAGCGTTGAACAAATAGAAGAAGCAATTACAGGATTAACGACTTCATACGATAGAGCGACCCAACAGACAAAAGAAAATCTTGTACAACAAATACAAAGTCAAACTGAATATGTAACATATATAAAAGAAAGTTTGAGAGATGCAGAGAAAACAAATGATACATATCAGCAAAACATATTAAATAGTCAGCTTGAAACAGAACAAAAAAAATTAGAGAGTCTCACAAACAGTTTACTGGAACAAACTTCTACCGTAGAAGAATTGAGCGATGAACAATTAAATGCATGGAAAGCAATAGCTAATTCAAGTTATGAAGAATATGAAAAAGCTATGATGAAGCTTCCAGAAGCAACTCGTAAAAATATACAAGAAGCTACAGGGGTTTTAACTTTTGACACGACCCTCCAAGATGCAGCAGCTGGCACTGCAACAAGAGCTACTATAGATTTTGGACAAAATTTGAATATATTAAGTGAAACAGTAAATTCAATAAAAAACACACAACAACAAGTAAATAATGATTTTAGTATTCCTAACGCATTCAAAGAGCAAGCAAAAAAAAGTGATGATAATTTTAAACAATATATAAATTATACAGAAGGCAGAAGAGCTACAAAAGACTATTTTGCTGGAGCTGAAAATGGAAGCAACGATAGTAAGTGGGATTTTTGGGATTTGCTTTTTGGTATAGGAAGATGGGGAAATGAACAAATGAGAGCAGGTCTTGGAGATGGAAGCCCATCTAAACTAGCAGAAGAGGCATTAGTAGACTATTTTTTAGGCGCAGATAAGGGAGCTAAAAAACAAGGAAGCAAAACAGTTTCTAATGTAGAAAAATATGCAAAAGAAATTAATTCTAAATTTAGTAAAAATTTGCAAAGTGCAAGTTTAGATATTAGTTCAAGCATTGGAGATATAAGCCAAAAGGTCATTAATGGAACAAGAACAATCTTTACGACTCCAACATTAAATATTTATACGCAAGGACCTTTAAATATTAAAAAAGTAGCTGATGAGGTAAATAAATATTTTGGCAGTAAGTATTGAAAAAAATGAAAAAATGTAATACAATCCATTAAAAAGAGATGGAGGGGGGCATATGAAAAAGACTAATAAAACGAATTATATTTTTTACAGTAAAATGATTATAGTAGTCGTTTTGATTTTAATATCTATTATTGCATTTGCTTTTGGAGAAATTATATTTATGGTACAAGGAATAATTTTTTCCGTAGCTATATGGATTTGGTTTACAATTCAAGAGTTTAAAATAGAACTATTAGAAGAAATAAGCAATAAAATAAAACATGAATAAAAAAGCACTTACAAAATGTAGGTGCTTTTTTAATATTTAACAAAAACAAGGCTTTAGAATCGATTTCTGGGGCTTTTATTTTTTTAGTCATATACTTTTATGTCTAAAATGGAGGCAAAAATGGTAAGGAAATTTAAACTTATAAACGAAAAAGGGCAAGAATTTTCATTGATGAATATTCATGAAGCTTGTTTATTAACGGATCCATCTGGACTAGGTTATGAATACGATACAGGCTATCAACAATTAGGTAATACATTCGTTCAAACAGTCAGAAACATTACTCAAGGGAAAATTGAAGGAACAGCTAATTTCTTAAGTTACACCAATTATAAAAAATTTGTTGATTTTATAGAAGACTCTAATTCACTAAAATTCTCCTATAAAGTTCCGTTAGATGGCGTTTTGAAAGAATTTTTAAAAGATGTAGAAATTCAAAGCTTAGGAAAATCGGAGATTCAATTAAATGGAATCATATCAGAGTCGATCGTATTTAATTGCTTGACACTATGGTACGAGGAAAACACGACTGTATACACTATCGTTCCTCAAACCAACGAAATACGTTGGAATTTTCGTTGGGATAGTAGATTTACAGATTATGATTTACGAAGACTTAGCTATATTAACAAAGGTCATGTTGAAGCACCGATTTTAATTGAGATAGATGGACACGTTGTAAATCCAGAAATACAGTTATATGTAGAAGGAGAATTATATCAAACCGTGAAAATAACTGCAGATATTGCTCAGTATGAAAAATTATTGTATGGCACAAAAGAAAACGACTTCTATATTAATAAGCAAAATACAGATGGCACTCTTACTAGTCTGTTTGATTTAGATCATATAAACTTTGAAAACGATAATGTAATACGTATTCCTAAAAATAGAAGCTGTGAATTAAGACTTACTGCTGATAACGAAGTATTGAATGCTAAAGTTACAATATTGCCTCAATATAAGGCAGTTTAGGAGGAAAATATGGCAGAAAGAAATCAAATGATTATAAATTTCAACGATAATTCTTACAACGTAAATTTTAACGATCAAAGTGGATATTATGAACTGGAACTAACAGCTCCGATAAATGGTGGAATTTATAATGCAGAAATTCATTTTACGGACCTCTTATTAAAGGAACATACTTCAAATCAACCAATACAAATATTCTTAAAAGAACCAATTATATTAGAAATGAACAAGGTCTTTATGTGGATATTTGATGGAATGGATTTTAAAGTTAAAGATATTGTAGAACTGTCTAATTATGAAATCAACATAGATGAGGAAACAAATGCTAGTAGCCTTATAAACGTTTTGAAAAAGACAACAGCAAAAGAAGAAGATATTGTTGCAATAAAAAAGAACAATGAAGTGGTTTATTGGGGAACTGTCGAAAACATTCAAAATGAAAATGGAGAAATGTTGTACGAATACACACTTAAGTATTTTACCAATATTTTTGACCAAGATATTATTTTAAAAAATGAAAACTTAATAAAAACTACTGGCGTAGAGGATTTTATAGCGGATGCCATCAACACCAATTTTGTTAAAAATACAGACACCTTTGTTAATAAAACTTTTTTAGAAGTAGTAGTAAAAACACATACAAAAAAACAGGTAAGCGTTTCAAATGTAGAAAATGGAATCTATAACTTGCACACCTGGATGACAAACTGTACTCAAAATTACGGAATTACTTATACTTTATCTATAATAAATAAAAAATTGAGATTAACACTAGAAAACAAAGAAATAAAAAAAGAACTTGTTGATACAATAGCTCAAAGTATCTCTAACTATAGTGAGGTTTTTGAAACTAATATAGTAAGTAAGGTCGTAGTTCTAACATCAACAGATACATATACTCTATACTTGCTAAACGACAGAACGACAACAACAGATATGACTAATAAAAATAGAGCGAAAGGAAAGACAGTAACCATTTATACAGAAAATTACGAAGACGCTAGACAAACTGCTTTAGATGAGATTAAGGCTAATTCTTACAATCATAATATAACGTTTGACTATTACAATAGAACTATTCTTGTAGGAACTCCTATAGCTATAAAAACGAAGGAATCAATTATATATGATACTTATATATCTGCAATTAAAATAACACCAGAAAAAATGACAGAGCACACTTGCGGAAATATAAGAACGAAGTTTATTGATAAATTATTAAAAGAAAGGAAAAAATAAAATGTTAAAAGGTCATGTTTTCTCAGAGCAATTGTTTGAAAATCCAATATTTGCTCTTTTTATTAATACTTTTTTAGATGGAAAAAATGGTGTAAGTAATAATTATTTGGAATCCATGAAAATAACATACAGTGGAAGTAACGTAACTATTAATAGCGGTGCAGCTTGTATTCAAGGGCGTTTTGTTGAAGAAGATACCTATACAACAATTGCTGCAGGAACTTCTGCTGCTTATTGCAAGCTTGTTATTGAATTAAATCTGGATGAGACTAATACACCAAGCGATTTTAAACAGGCAAGTTACAAGATTGTCAAAAGTACATCAGGATACCCAAATTTAACACAAAACAATATCGTGAAAAATAATAGTGGGATTTATCAATATGAATTAGCTAGGTTTAGAACTACATCCAGCGGAATTACTGATTTTCAAGATAAAAGAACCTTTTTTGATTTTCAAACGATTTACGAAGAAATACAGGAGGAATATGAGGCAAAATTAGACGAACTACAAGACGAGCTCGACACCTTAAAAAATCAGTATACTTATATGATAAAAGACGACGTAATGATGCTTTTTGAAGCAGAACTTACTATGAAAATTGTGTATCATGTACAATTGCCGAGTGGGCTGAATTGGGAAAATGCTATTTTGCTCGGAATAAAATTTCAAAAAACTGAATCATCTCAATTTGTTGATATAGAAGATGTTAAAGGTGTTACTTATGAAAAATATGATAATGATGAAATACTGATTACTATAGATCCTCGTATTTTCGGAACAGGGAGTTTTGAAGTTAATCTAAAAATTGGGTATGTTAAAGTTTAGGAGGACGGTATGGCTACAAAGATAGTAGAACAGATAGTAGAACCTTCAAAAATAATATCGGGTTCTATTTTTAAAATAAAGGTAAAAGCAATACGATATATGACTTACGAAGAATTATCTAAACTGAAAGTTTCAGCACTAAGAACATATACAGTTTCTGAATTGAAAGGAGCGATAGTATGAAACAGATAGACTATAATATTCCTATTTTTGACGATAACGATGAAGCAGACTTGAATGAATATTCTAATAAAATGGCTCAAGCCATCAAGGAACAAGTAGACAAATTCGGAAATCCATTAATTTTTAAAGGAACAGTAACTACGAGCCAAGAATTGCCATCAGACGCACAATCTGGCTGGATTTATAATGTTAGTGATGAGAATAAGAATTATATTTACAATGGTACAGAATGGGTAGTATATTCAGAAAACATTGATACGACTTTGTTTATAAATCAAAGTACAGTCTATTATGACGATTTAGACAATATAAAAGATAAAACCTCTTATTACTATACATCTGCATCTGCTACCAATAAACCGCCTCAAGCCAATGGAACAAATGGATATGTATTTACGCAAATGGTAAATGACAATGTAGGGTATCAAACTTATAAGACTACTACTGCTGAATACGAAAGATTCAAGAATGTAACGTGGGGAGAATGGCAGGAAAAAGAAAAGAAGGTAACTTTGTACGAAAATGCAACAGGTAGTAATAGTAATATAACTTTAAATGACGATGTGTCTAATTATAAATATCTTGAAGTTTTTTACAGAGATAGTTCCAATTATTATGGTTCACAAAAAATAGAAAATCCGAACGGAAAACAGTTTGAAGTACACACCATCTGGGCTAATGTAACGGAAACATATAATACAGTTACGATAAAGCATACTTTGTTTAGAGCAAGCTCAAAGACTATTTCATACGTAAGAAGCTCAAACATTACACTAAGACCAGATAATGGTTCTATCAGCCAAGAAATGGATTTAAAACAAATCTATATTACAAAAGTAGTGGGATATAAATAGTAGGAGGGCATCATGGAAGAAACGAAGTTAGTAGAAAGATTAGTAGCTGTTGAAGAAAGAAGCAAGTCAAATACTAAAAGAATAGATGAAGCAGAAATACGTTTAGATAATAGCGAAAGAGTTATCAGCAGTTTGGACAAGTCTTTGTCTGTGGCTGTAGAACAAATAAAAAACATCGCAGAGGATTTAAAGCAAACAAGTGTCAATTTCAAAGAGGCAATGATGAGAAGTAATACTGCAAATAGTAAAGAAACAGAGATTTTAAAAGAAAAATACATAGATTTGGAAAAAAAATACGAACAATTAAATTCTAAGATTGATAAAGAAACAGTTCAGAAAGATGCAAAAGAACATAGAGAAAATGCTAAGCAAATCAAAACAATAATTATATCATCGATTGTTACAGCAATAGTAACAGCATTAATTGCTTTGGTAATTAAGTAAGAAAGGAGGAAAACAGATGGACGCAATAAAAGAATACGTAAAGCCAGAACTATTAGTAGTAGTTATCGTGCTATATTTTATCGGTCTGGCTATTAAGAATAGTGAATTTATTAAAGACAAGTATATTCCAATTATTCTAGGCATTGTGGGCATTTTGATAGCTGGGGTATACGTAGTAGCAACATCAGACATATACGGCTACAAAGAAATTCTAACAGCAATTTTTACATCAATAACGCAAGGCGTGTTAGTAGCTGGATTGAGCGTATATGTAAATCAATTAGTTAAACAAAAAAATAAGGAGGAATAATAAATGTCAATCAGATACGATATTATAGATAGAGCAAAAAGAGATTTGGGATATACAGAAGGTCCAAATAACGATACAAAATTTGGCGATTGGTACGGTCTTCCTAATCAACCATGGTGTGCTATGGCGGTAAGTAAATGGATAGATGAATCAGGAGTTAGTCAAGATATAGTAAAACGATTTGCTTCTTGTACTGCAGGCTATAATTGGTTTAAGGCAAAAGGACAAGTTAGAGCAAGAGGTTACTATCCAAAACCAGGAGATATTATCTTCTTCATCTGGGAAAAAGGAGAGCCAACACCAGACCATGTGGGAATTGTAGAATATACAGACCAAGGCATTGTACATACTATCGAAGGAAACAGAAGCGATAAGGTACAAAGATTTGAATACCCAGTAAATGATTGGCGAATTTATGGCTATGCAACACCAGTTTATCCAGATGATGTAAAAGAAGAAAATAAAGTAGAGGAGGAAGAAGAAATGGGAGGCTATCATACAGATGTCAAGCTAGATGTATATCAAACTACAGAATGTAAAGAAGTTATCGGCAGTGTAGGACCAAACGAAGACTTTGCATGTAAAGAAATTTTTGATGGAATTTACTTAGCAATGTACAGCCTTGATGGAACTGACAATAAAGTTAAAAAATGTGGATTCGTTAAAATTAAATGAATTGACGAAAAACCGAAAATATTGTAAAATATTAATAGAAAATGGGCAACCTATATAAAAGAGGTAGATAGATATTTAGTCTGTCTGCCTTTTTTTAAATTAAATTAGTAATGTAATAACAAAAACAATATGGCGGACCAGATGGCATTTGATATTATACTTTATAAGTAAGCTCTAAAATGCCATCATCCCTGTTGAAATCTATTCTATCTATAATCATATGTGATACTTCATATTTTCTTTGCATATCGATTCTATCATCAGTTAAGATATTATAAATTGTTTTTAATTGTTCTTTTATAATTGTTTCTTTTTTCTTTATATCTTTTTTACTTTGTAGTTTCAATAATTGCTTATTTAGCATTTTCTTTTGATTTTCTAAGTTTTGTTTATTTTCTTTATATTCTTCTATAGAATCTATTCCGTTGATATAAGCATCTTTTATACGAATTTCTTTTTCTTTAAGTTTTTCTAATTCAGATAATATAATAGAAACTTCATTGTCATTAGTTTTATCTAAATTAAATTTGATGTTAATATTTATATTATTTGAAAAATCATTTTTGATTTGTTCAAGTATTGCTTTTTCTATATTAGTTATTTTTACAAGCTGACTTTTTAAACATTTTCCTTTAGTATAACCATTGCATTGATAAAAATCTTTTTGATTTCTAACTAGTGTATGTCCACATAATTTACATTTAATTAATCCATTTAACCAGTGCAAGTTAGAATTTGTGCTTTTAAAATATCTCTTATGTATCATTTTATTTTTTTCGATTATTCCATGTGCTTTTTGAAATAATTCTTCAGAAATTATTGGGTCATGCTGAGATTTTTCTATTATAGTTTCTTTATTAGTTTGACCTCTTTTTATTTTCCCAGAAGGAGTCCAACGAGCATAGCCAACGTAAACAGGATTCGTTAAAATATATTCTATAGTCCTATTTTCGAATTTGTTTCCCCTATGTGTTGTATAGCCTAAGTTATTTATATATTTAGCAATTTGCAATATATTCATTTCTTTAGAAGTGAATTTCTCAAATATAAACTTTACAATATTAGCTTCGTCTTCAACAATAGAAAGTACTTTATTTTGCATTTTATAGCCAAATGGTGGAGAAGACTGATATTGTCCTCTTGTAGCTTTTTCAGTCATTCCTTTTTTTACTTCATCTGCTAAATTTAAAGAGTAATATTCTGCCATAGCTTCTAACATAGCCTCAAGAATAACAGAAAATTTATCATCTTCAATACTTTCTGTTATAGAAATAACTTTAATACCGCATTCTTTTTTGAGTAGGGATTTATATACTACACTATCTTCTCGTGAGCGAGCAAATCTATCAAATTTATGTACAAGTATGACATCAAACTTTTTGGGCTTAGATTTAGCAATTTTTATCATTTGTTGAAAAGCAGGTCTTTTATCAGCTTTTCTTCCAGATATACCTTCATCAACAAAGATATATTCATCATTTAAAATAATATTATTTAATTCGGCATACTTACGAATTGCTTTTAATTGTGCATCTGGACTAAATTCTGTTTGATTATCTGTAGACACACGAACATAGCAAGCTCCTCTCTGTAACATATAAAACATCTCCTCCTGTGAAACTTTTGTTTGTGAACGTTCTTGAAAATTAAATGCTATCAAAAGCATCTGTCTTTAATTGGTTATTATCTTTATAATAATTGTATGCAAATTCTACCATGTTAGGCTCTACATTTAATTCTTCTGCAATATCTGACAAATTATATATCCCGTTTATAAAAACAGCTTAAAATCGATTGTAGAGGCACACAGGCAAGTGATTTCCATTTTAATGCACGATATTCTTGTTTATCTATAAAATTTTTATCAGAATTTAATGTGTAATATGCGGAGTAGAAGTAATGTCCGCAACTCCTCAG
>DXDB01000023.1 GCA_019115705.1 Candidatus Tetragenococcus pullicola
TGGATTTTTGGCACCAATGGCTTGATATTTCTTAGGCTGATGCAAGTAGTCGACAATTTCGCTGAGGGCTTCTTTGGCTTCATCTTGGCCGGCTACATCGTCGAAAGTTTTTGAATCGCCTGCTTTAACAAAGACTTTGGCATTTGATTTTCCAAAAGCTAGCGCACCACCAGCTCCGCCACCACCCATTTTCTTCATCATTTGGCGAGAAAGTAAGCTTCCCAGCCCCCAAATAAAGGCGAATGGAAGAATCCATGATAGAAGGAAGGATAGAATTGGTGAGGCTTCAGTTGGAATGTCTGTCGCAAAAACTACATTATTATTCTCCAAACGACTAATTAAATCAGGATCATTTAAAGCACCGGTATTGAATACTTGGCGTTCGTTATTCTCATCCTCTGCTACGAAAATAATTTTATTGGCTTCAAATTTTACTTCACTCACATCACCGCGATCAATTTTATCCAGAAATTCACTGTAAGGGATTTCCTGAACTTGACGGTTTTCAATGCTCGGATATAAGAAAACATTCCAAATCGTAATGACCGAAAAAATAATCAAAAAGTAATAAAGGAGTGGCTTACGGTTGTTTGAGTTGTTTTGAAAAGGGAAGTTCATATTGGGCTTATTGTTATCTTGGGGCATAGATTCAATCCTCTCGTTTCTGCATATTAATTTGTAGCATCACATCTTTTAACGCTTGTGTACCTTTGTAAATTTGTATCAACCTATCTTCCGGTATATTATGGAAAATAGGTTGGTAGGTTTCTTCAATTCGACGATCCAGATCATTCAAAACCGCTTTACCTTTTTCTGTTAAGAAAAGGGATATGAAGCGCTCATCATCTTCACGGCGCTGGCGGACAAGAAAGCCGTTTATTTCCATTTTTTTACACATGGTGGATGTGTTGCCACTGTTGGCATCTAATTTCGCAGCCAGTTGATTCAATGACAACTCACCATTCTCTTGAATTTCAATCATAGCCTGTAGTTGCAAAGGCGTAATACCTAGCTCCTTAGAAAAAGGAGATACCACCCATTTTTTGGCATCATGAATGGTTTTCATCATCTGCCATATTTCTTCTAATATGATTTCTTTTGTCATCGGTTCATTCCTTTTAGTACATTAGCTTTGATTCAAAACAATTATAAAAGACAAATATGAATAAAGAGTGAAGATTTATGGGGCATTTCAAGATGAAAAGTCGTTCAGTTCACAAAAAAACCAGTTAAGAAAGTCAAGCGACTCTCTCAACTGGTTTATTCAGCTGTATTGGGAATAACAAAAAATAAATAGCAGGTAATGAAGACTGTTAGTAAACTCAATAGAATTTTAATAATGGTTAATGGCACAATGTAAATAGAAAAAGCCATAAGTAGATAGATATTGAAGAGGATTTTCCATTTTCTATCTTTGGGGATGGTTTTTGTTTCCATATAATCGGCTACATAATGTTGATATAAACGCGTACCTTTCAACCAAACTTCAAATTTTTGAGACCCTCTAGCAAAGCAAAAGGCACTCAATAATAAAAAGGGTGTGGTTGGTAAAACGGGCAGGAGGACACCGATTGAGCCAACGCCCAAAGAAAGTGATCCAGCAATAACAAATAGTATTTTTTTCATATAACAGACTCCTATATATTAAAAGCTTAGCTAGACAAATCGTGATACAATGACTGAAAAGAGAGGTGGTTATCTATGTTTTATCAGATCATCAAAAGCCCGATTGGTCCGTACTTGGCAGTAGATAGTGGGAAAGGACTTTCATGCTTAGAGCATGTGAAAGATTTCGATAATATTTCTTCTATAATAGCAAGAATGGAAGAAAAAGCAACCCCATTATTAATGGAAACAGAGCGTCAAATCACGGACTATTTTAAAGGGGAACTTACGCAATTTAATTTACCTCTAGATACAAACGGGACGGTTTTTCAAGAACAGGTTTGGCAAGCTCTTCGTGATATTCCTTATGGACAGGTCCGATCCTATCAAGACATTGCGATTGCTATCGGTAATCCAAAGGCGGTTCGGGCGGTAGGTGGCGCCAATAACCGCAATCCAATTTCGATTGTCACACCTTGTCATAGAGTTATTGGGAAAAATGGTTCTCTAGTCGGTTATGGTGGCGGGGTAGATGTCAAACAGTCGCTACTCGAACTAGAAAATAGTGAATACAATCACAAGTGAATACCAGAGAAAGGGCTCAGACATTTGTTTGAGCCCTATTCGTGTGAGGGTAACAAAAGGAATAATACAATTCCCATTGTTCCGTTTTTCATCATAGCATAAAAATGCTAGTATGAGCCAAATTGTTTTTCTAATTTTCGTTGAAGCACTTCGTAAAGGGAACAAATTGCCCAATAAATGAGTGCAACGAGAATATACATTGTCATATAATCATTTTCGCGGCCACCGACAATTTTAGCATTTTGGAAAATATCGGGTACCGTAATCATAGCAGCCAGCGCTGAGCTTTTTACTAAATCTAAAATAACATTAGATAAAGGCGGAACAGCGATTCGTAAAGCTTGTGGCACGATCACTTTAAACAAGACTTTATTTCTTGGTAGTCCTAATGACATACCCGCTTCCCATTGGCCATAATCAATAGCTTCAAGGGCAGAACGAATAATTTCGGCAATATAAGCTGATGAACTCAAGCTGAAGCCAATAATGGCAGCCGGAACTGCATCGAAATAAACACCGATAAAGGGAAAACCAAAATATAAAATAAATAGTAAAACCAAAGTTGGTGTGCCCCGCATAAATGAAATATAAAGTGTTGCAAATTTATTGAAGAGGAAGAAGCGGGAAGTGCGCATCAAAGCAAGCGTGAATCCCCATACTAAACCAAATAGGAACCCCATTCCAGAAATCAGTAAGGTATAACCAATTCCCGAAAACACATACCCAAAGTTTTCAATGGCGGTTTTCAAGTTGAAGATGTACTCCCACTTAATTGTTGTGATATCCACGCCTAAGCCTCCTCTAAATCAAATCATTAGTTTTGTTCGATTTCAATAACTGGCAATTCATCAACGTTGTCTAATTCTTTCGAAACGTCTTCACCACCGAAGAATTCTTTTGAAAGTTCAGTTAGAACGCCTTCTTCAGCTAATTCAGCTAAAATAGGGTCAATTTTTTCTTTAACAGATGTGTCATCTTTACTCAACACAATCGCTTGTTGACTTGGATTATAATATAAGTCTGACATTTTTACACCTAATTCAGCATAAAATTGAAC
>DXDB01000001.1 GCA_019115705.1 Candidatus Tetragenococcus pullicola
CCACAACCAGAAGGGCCAACAAAAACGATGAATTCACGGTCTTTGATTGCTAAGTTAAAGTCAGTAACAGAATAATTTTCTGCATTATCATATTTTTTATAGACATGTTTTAATGCCATTTCTACCATAATTAAAGTCCTCTTTTCTTTTGTTTTACAAACAATACTATAAAGAAATGGTTGGGCATTTACAATGTGAAAATGCACAAAAATAGCATGTGTTTTTTGTGCAAGATGCTCAATCTTATTTTTTAGCAGCTTTCGTTAGCTCTATTTCCTTAAATCGTCAAAAAATATTAACAGCGTTCATTTTAGCAACAATGAGTTATTATGAGAGCAATTCTTTCCTGAAATTCTATATTGCCGGACCCCTTTTCATAATTCTAGCTCGGCATTTCTTATTGCCGAGCGCTTTTGCCCATTCATACCTTTTGTCCATTCTTTTTATGAAATACAACCTGACTATGCTTACTAGGCTTGCAACATTGCCTAATTGAAAAATCTTTACTAATCAAAAAAACAAGAATGCAATGATTCAGCATTCTGGTACTCCGTTATTTTTTAGGTTGCCAACTCTTTTTCTTGAACAAGGGCGTCGTTTTTTTCTCCAGGATAACAGCTTTTTCCACTTTTTCAAACAGATTGGCTGTCCGCGTTGTTTGATTCTTTTTTAAAAAATTAATGACAACCATCTGCATCTCAGCTTGTGACATCTTCTCTACATTTACTTTGGGTGTAAATGTATGGCGTTTACCGTCTGCCGTTAAAAAAATAATTTTGAGTCGTTTCACTTTTATCACTCCTAAAAATTTAGTCTTCATCTTTAGTAACGATAAAAGAAATGAAAATGTCACGCTTTTTTTAAATTAATGGTTTAATTCTGTTCGATCTAAACGTAACGTTTTATACCAATAGTGTTTATACAAACTTGCAAAACGACCACGATACTTGCGTTCCCAAGGTTTATCCCTTCCACAAAAATGTAAAATCACACACTGTTCAAAAATCCAATCAAGATCCCACAGTCCCATGCTAATCGTTTCATAGGTCGCATATTTACGGGCATCGTAGTTAAAGACTTGATCTGGAATTGCCAGAATGTTATCACTATACATGCCGTTTAAAATATCTTGATCTGGTAAAAACAAATTGAGTTGATTTTCTTCAATGAAACGAAAAATATCTTCAGGATCCACCATTTGCCGAATTTTATCAAGATTCATTAACAAAACCCCAGAATTAAAGTACCCTTCTGACTCATAGGTTCGCAACCGAACTTTGTTAAAGACATTACTCATATTCGTTAATTGAGAATGACTTGCTGCCGCATATAAATAATCTTTTACATCAATTTTATACAATGTAGTGATATCATTAATACACAAAATATCAGCATCCACGTATAGTATTTTAGAAACTTCTTTTGGTAAATAAAGGTGTGCTAGTAAACGGTAATAAATTGTTTCTGGGTAGCGATCGGAAATGGGTGCCTTTTTAAATAGACCATCATCACCGATTATTACTGGAAAATATTTCATATTTAATTTCTCACAGAATTTTTGAATCGTTGCACTATCTTGCAAGGGATCTTTTTGTAATACATACACATCAAAATGATTATTATGACTGGTATTGGCATAAATGGAATAAAGTGTGGTTTTCATCTGACTCGTAAAACGATCATCAATTGAAAAAAGTAAGTTTATTTTCACAGTAGTTTCCTTTCCAATAGAATATATTGTTGCCTCTATTGTACACTATCTAAAACTTCTAGTCATACTTCTTTCGTCTCATTTTTACAAAAATAGTTACCCGATATGTCGTTCAAATTTTTTAAAACCAAATAACTGATCGATTTTGGCAAAATAAGTCTCAGGGATGATAACCTCTACAGCTTTTAAATTATTTGCTAATTGTTCTGGTTTACTAGCGCCCGTAATCAAGCTTGAAACAACTGGTTTTCTAAGGGCCCAGGCTAAAGAAAAACTAGCCAGATCTGTTCCCAAAGAATCGGCCATTTCAATTAATGGTTCGACCTTATCTAAATTATCTTCCGTTAATAAAGCTTGGATTTGATCTTGATAGGTTGCCCTGGATCCTTCTGGTATTGCTTGATTTTTTCGATACTTTCCTGTTAAAAGTCCTTGTGACAGTGGCGAAAATGGAACAATTCCCATCCCGAATTTTTCACAGACATCCATCAGTTCATGTTCAATGTAGCGATCAAACATATTGTATTGCGGTTGAACCACAGATAGCTTATGCAATTCTTTTTCTTGAATGATCAACTGTGCCTCTAAAAGTTGTACAGGGGTCCACTCACTGACACCAATATACAAGATTTTTCCTTGATCTACTAAATCACTCAACGCTTGAAGGGTTTCTTCTAGAGGCGTCGATTTATCAAAACGATGGCAGAAATACATATCTAAATACTCTGTTTGCATATTTTCCAAGGATTGATCAATCGATTCAAAAATATGTTTTCTCGAAAGCCCACGATCATTAGGTCCTGAACCTGTTGAAAAAAACACCTTGCTTGATAAAACTAGTTCTTTTCTTGGATACTTTTGTAACACTCTGCCTAAAAAATGTTCAGCACTCCCATTCGAATACCCATCGGCACAATCAAAAAAATTTACGCCATTTTCATAAGCAAGATCAATACTTTTTTCCGCTAATTCTTGTTTCTCACTATCACTGACGTCTGTCATCCAACTTCCTAAAGCAATTTCACTTACTTTTAATCCAGAATTTCCTAAATTACGATATCTCATATAAATCCTCACTTCTCCTTCTTCTTTTATTTTTAACTATAACATAATAACGGCAACTTAAAACCTGAATCTCTCACAACTAAAGTCGAGAAGTTCTACGATATTATACTCACTTTCGTCAACTTTTTTGCAAGATAGTGTTCTTAAACAAGTTTAAAGACATAAAAAAAGAAGAACCGAAGCCCTTCTTTCTTATGAGGATTTTCAAAACAACACTAGTTGACAAAGAGTCAAAAAGAAAAGAATAATTTTTATCTCAATGAATCCCAAGGTGCCACATTTTCAACAGGTTGTTTCGTAATTTTCAAGCTTTGATCATCGACATATTTTTTATTGATAACCACTTCATACAAATAAGTATCGAACCAATCATCAGACATAATGAAATAGCCTTTGTCGCCAAACTTATCACCCCAGCTATTTTCTACTTTCCATTTTACTGGTTTATCATCGATCAGATCAACTCCGG
>DXDB01000024.1 GCA_019115705.1 Candidatus Tetragenococcus pullicola
TTGTTTGTGGTATACTAGCTCTAGCAAACAAAGGAGCGTTTTCTATGTCGGAAATCATTTATAAAGGAGACCTTAAAGAGCTACATTTTCATTGGTGTGGTTTTTTCGAAACCAAGCAAGCTTGGCGACACGAAAGTCGTGCCAATCCAGATTATGAATTAATGATTGGAGTCAAAGGCACTCTCTATTTAGCATTTGATGACAAAGAAGTTCTATTAAATCCTGGTGAAATGTTATTAATAGAGCCCAACTGCTCATTTAGAGGTTCACGTGATTCAGAACAAGTCTCTTTTTATTGGCTTCATTTTGCAGTAGAAGGCTTTTCTTGTTCAAAAGAAACCGATGATAAAAGTTGGCAGTTGCCTTTTTATGCCAATGATTTGTTACTAGATAACGAGTTGGTATTGTTACAACAAATGCAAATGATTAAACAAGACGGTCTTTTGGATCATCGCTTACTTGATAGTTATTGCTATACGTTATTGCTTAGTATCAGTGAAAAATTTAAGGCTGCGCAACAAACGGAGTCTCCGCGACATTTTTTGATTGACTATGTAAAACAATTCTTACGTTTGAATTTTCAAACGACTTTGACTGTCGAACAAATTGCCCATTATTTTGGTTATAACAAAGCCTACTTGTCTCACTTATTTTCAAAAGAAGTAGGCATGACTTTAACACAATACCTCAATAGTATTCGCTTAGAAGCGGCACGCCAACAGCTGTTGACGACAAGTGATCCGATTCAAGAAATTGCTTCTAATAATGGCTTTACGGATGAGAAATATTTTAGTCGCTTGTTTACACGACGATATTCATTGGCACCTAGTGGTTATCGAAAAAAATTTGGTCCAGTCCAAAAAATGTAGAAAACCATAATGATTAACAAAAATATACCAATAACTTTCCTTTATTAAGAACTAAAAAATATAAAAACACATAATAGTTATCTAAAAGAATATTCAAATGAACAAAGTACTTTTTCTGTAAAAAGGAGAAAAAGTACTTTTTTTATTTATCAGATATGTTAAAATAAGAATTTGTAAAGGTTATCAAGATAATTTATGATAGCTAAAAAATAAAAATTTCTTTTTTGAATTTTTATAATATTAGTAAAAGTAGTAATTAAATACACTTAGGAGTTGAGATAATGTCTACACCCAGTATTTCTATTGATTTTTCGAAAATTACCCATCCATTAAATGATCTGTATGGATTATTTTTTGAAGATTTAAATCACGCCGCAGATGGGGGGTTATATGCTGAAATGATTCAGAACCGTTCCTTTGAGTTTTGTTCTATTGACCACCCCACTTATCATGCATTAACTGGATGGCAAAAAGCAGATGGTAGTCCGTTAAAAGAGGAAGCTTTGGCATTAAGAGTCTTACAAGATGACCCCATACATCCCAATAACCCGCATTATTTAAAAGTGAATACGAATGAAGAAATCGCTATTTATAACGATGGCTTCAATCGAGGCTTGTTTTTAAAAGAAGGGGAGAGCTATTTACTTTCCTTTTTTGCCAAAGCCGATTTTAATCATCAAAAAGTAAGAATTGCTTTTGTCAATGGTGAAAAAATAGTGGTTCAAGAAGAGATAGCAATTGACAAGAAAGAGTGGCAAAAATATGAACTTGAAGTCCACCTGCCTGAAACTATCCATAAAGGACGTTTGGCACTCATTTTTCCTGAGAATACGAATCTTGCCATTGATATGGTTTCAGTTTTTCCAAAGGCTACGTTTAAAAACCGTAAAAATGGTTGTCGCAAAGACTTAGCGGAAATGCTAGCAGCTACGCACCCTAAATTTTTACGTTTTCCAGGCGGCTGTTTGGTTCATGATGGAAGCCTAAACGAAAAAGATCGCGATGCAAGTTACCGCTGGAAAAACACCTTAGGACCTGTTGAAACTAGACCAACGAAACGTAATTCTTGGGGATACAATCAAACGTTGGGGCTAGGCTATTACGAATACTTTGTCTTGTGTGAAGATTTGGGGGCAAAACCATTGCCAGTGTTACCAGCAGGCTTTGATCCCCATCATCAAAAAGCAGTCCCATTTGATCAATTGCAGCCTTGGGTTCAAGATGCTTTAGATTTGATTGAATTTGCCAATGGTTCAAAGGGGTCAAAATGGGGTAAAATTCGTTGTGAAATGGGACATCCCGAGCCTTTTGGTTTAGAATATTTGGCGATTGGAAATGAAGAAGTTGGCCAACCATTTTTTGATCGATACCCTTATTTTCATGAAGCAATTCGTCAAAAGTATCCTGAAATCAAAATAATCAATTCCGCCGGACCTTTTTCAGCTGGAAGTGAATATGAAAGAGGCTGGGCTAGTGCCAAAGAATATGGTTCTGACTTGATTGATGAGCATTACTATTGTTCACCAGAATGGTTCTTAGCCAATCACCATCATTATGACAATATTGATCCTAAAGGCCCTAAAGTCTTTTTAGGTGAATATGCGGCCAAAACTAACCGCTGGAAGAGTGCTTTAGCTGAGGCCAGTTATATGATTGGCTTAGAAAGAAATGCCGATAAAGTAGCTTTGGCTTGCTATGCGCCTTTATTTGCCAATCGCGACCATGTCAATTGGGCTCCAGATATGATCTTTTTTGACCAAGAAGAAGTTTGTGGGAGCGTCAATTATGAAGTGCAAAAATTGTTTATGCAAAAACAAGGTACACACAATGTTGATTTTTCACTCCATGATTTTCCAGCAGATGAAGTGGTCGATGATAAACCAATTGTAGGCCAAATAGGCTTTAAAGGGGATGGCGCAGAAATCCAACTTTCAAACATTCAAATCAAAGAAATGGACACGCAAAAAGTCCATCACTATGAAGATTGTTCTTTAAAAGAATTGGAAGAATTATCCTTAGATAAATTGACCAACTCTCGTTATACGATTTCTTTTCGTTTTAAAAAGACGGGAGGAAAGTGGGACAAAGGGTTTAAACTTTTCTTTGGGAAAAAAGACGATAAGAATTTATACCATTGGGCCTTAGGTGGTTGGCAAAATCAAGATTGCCTATTGGACCAAGTGACAGATGGGGCTGATAGTGTATTAACCCAAACTATTTGGAAAGTTGAGACCGATAAAGACTATGAGTGTCAATTAGTCGTGAATGAAAGAGAACTAACAGCTTCTGTTAATGGACAAGTCATGAATGAAATCAAGGTACAGCCTTTGATCATAAAACCGGCCTATATCAATGTAGTTTTTGACAAAACAAGCAATCGCTATTATCTAAAAGTGGTCAATTTCAAATCACAAGGCTTTAATCTTAGACTCGACCAAGAAATAAATGCCCTTCAAGTGAAGCAGTTATCTGGAAAATTGACAGCAGAAAACACAATAGGACAAGCGCCACAATTAAAACGTCAGACAACACAAGAAGACCCGAAAGAACCAATCCGTATCAAAGGTCATAGTGTGACCGTGATTGAAATAAAGAGATAAAGAGGAATTGAGTATGGGAAAATTTTTATTTGTACATTTTACAGGAGAACATAAAAATGGCGAACAGATTTATTTTAGTGTGAGTCCTGATGGCCGCCATTTTCATGATTTAAATGATGGCCAACCAATCTTGCATTCTACGATTGGTGAAGAAGGCATTCGAGATCCTTTTTTGATTCGTGATGAAGTCAACCAGTGCTTTTATTTGATAGCCACAGACTTGCAAATCCATAAGGGCAAAGGTTGGCAAGATGCACAAATCAATGGCAGTCACAATATTGTTGTTTGGCAATCTCAAGATCTTATTTACTGGAGTGAACCGCACTTTTTGGATGTTGGTTTAGAAGAAGCTGGAAATGTTTGGGCACCAGAAGCAATTTATGACAAAGAAAAAAAAGCCTTTCTAGTGTTCTGGGCCTCTAAAACCAATGGCAAACAAAAAATGTATGCCGCCTATACCAAAGATTTCAAGTCATTGGGGACCCCTTTTTTATTTATGGAAAAGAAAGGCGATGTGATCGACAGTACCATTCTTGAAGCCAATGGGTATTATTATCGCTTTACAAAAGACGAAACAACGAGTTTTGTTATCATGGAACGAGCTCAAGAATTGACGGGTGTTTATGAACGGGTAACTTCAGATACTCTAGCTGCGATTGAAGGAGTGGAAGGACCTGAAATTTACCAAGTAGATGAGCACTGTTGGTATTTGATTTTAGATCGCTTTATGCAAGATTTAGGGTACATGATTTTACAGACCGATGATTTAGGGACCCAAGATTTTAAAATTTTGCCAGAAACAGCCTATGACTTTGGCCAAACTAAAAAACGTCATGGTGGCGTTTTGGCTATTACCGATGCCGAATACGATCGATTATGGCAGTATTACCACCAAGAAAATCCTGTAATCGATGGCCTGTTTGCTGATCCAGATTTAGTAAAATTTAACGACACTTATTATTTGTACCCAACCACTGACGGAGTGAAAAATTGGGGAGGAAAACAGTTTTCTGTTTTTTGTTCCAAAGACCTTAAACACTTTGAGTCAGCAGGAAAAATTTTAGATTTAGGGACTGACCAAGTCCCTTGGGCAACTGGCAATGCCTGGGCGCCATGTATTCTTGAAAAAAATGGCAAGTATTACTATTATTTTTGTGGGAAACGTCCGGATGGTAATTCTTGTATCGGCGTGGCAACCTCGAACCATCCAACAGGGCCATTTATAGCTGACAAGACGCCTTTGTTACCGTATGAATGGATCCAAAAAGCTAATTTGCCTATGTCTCAGATGATTGATCCGAGTGTCTATCAAGAAGATGGCAAAGCCTATTTATTGTTTGGAAACGGACAAACTGCGGCAATTGTTGAATTAACAGAAGACTGTTGTCATATTAAACCTGAAACATTTCACGCTTATGAAGGCCTATTTGAATTTCGCGAAGCCTTGACTGTGTTTAAACGTAACGATTTATATCACTTTACTTGGTCTTGTGAGGACACAGGCAGTGAGAATTATCATGTAAATTATGGGGTTTCTAAAAAGTTAATAGGGCCTGTCGATTTTCACTATACGATATTGGAAAAACAGCCGGAAAGAGATATCTTAGGAACTGGACATCATAGTATTTTTAAAGAACCAGATAGTGAGAATTATAAAATTTGTTACCATCGTTTTGCGACACCTTTAGAAAACTATGCGGCAAATGAAAAAGGCTTTAATCGCCAAGTGTGTATTTCACCACTAGATTTTGATGAAAAAGGGTTAATTCGACCTGTTATTATATAAAAAAGAAAGGAAGATTTTCAAATGAATCATTTAGACGTAGCCAAAACACCACCTATGGGCTGGAATAGTTGGGATTGTTACGGAGCCTCCGTAAGAGAAGACGAGGTCCGTGCCCATGCCGATTATATGGCGAAAAATTTAAAACAATATGGCTGGGAATATGTGGTTGTCGACATTCAATGGAGCGAACCAGAAGCATCATCGACTTGGTACAATACCTTTTATCCGTTAGAAATGGATGAGTATTCCCGTTTAATTCCTGCTGAAAATCGCTTCCCAAGTGCTAAAGATGGCGTTGGGTTTAAAGCTCTAGGGGATTATATCCACAGCTTAGGCCTGAAATTTGGGATTCATATTATGCGTGGGATTCCTCGTCAAGCGGTACATCAAAATACCGCCATCAAAGGTACTGGCAAAAAAGCTCGTGAAATTGCCTTGAATAATATCTCTTCATGGAATTCTGATATGTATGGAGTCAACATGGATATTCCTGAAGGCCAACTTTATTATGATTCCTTAATTGAACTATACGCTTCTTGGGGAGTCGACTTTATTAAAGTCGACGATATTGCTTATTCTATTTTATATGGTGATGCGCATAAAAAAGAAATTGCTGGTATCCGTCAAGCCATCGATAAAGTGGGTCGTCCCATAGTGCTTTCTTTATCACCAGGACCCGCTCAATTAAAAAATGGTACCTTTTTCCAAGAAAATGCTAATATGTGGCGCTTAACAGATGACTTTTGGGATCACTGGGATGCTTTGGTCAAAATGTTTGATCGTACCGAAGAATGGGCACCATTTGTTCGTCCAGGTAATTGGCCAGATTGCGACATGTTACCACTGGGACATATCGGGTTACGTGCACACGACGGTGGTGGTGGTGACAACTGGACGCGATTCACCAAAGATGAGCAATATCTATTGATGACTTTATGGACCATTTTCCAATCGCCGTTAATGTATGGCGGCACTTTGCCTGATATTGATGACTTTACCTTGAGTTTGTTTACCAATGAAGAAGTTTTAGATATGTATCATAACTTAGTGGATCGTCGCCAAATTTATCGCGATGACAATTGGATTATGTGGCAAGCCCATTCTGAAACAGACACCTATGTTGCTGTGTTTAATGTGTCTGATGATCCTGATTGCTTACCAAAATCTTTGGTCAATAAAATTAAGGCGCGTCAATTCCGCGACTTGTGGGCAAAAGAAGATAGCAGCTTTGAAACAGCCCTTGAAGTCAATAGCCATGGTGCACGTTTGCTTAAACTGAAAAAATAAAGGAGAAAGCTCCAAGAATTTTCTTGGGGCTTTGTTCAATAGAAGATTATATTTGAGTAATAGTGGAGAAAAGAGTACCCAAATTTTTTAATAGGAAAGAGGTTTTACAATGGAGAATATTATTATAAAAGATTGGTTCTTTCAATTAGAAGATATAAAAACAGCTTGGCAAAAGGATTTTGATGATAAAAATTGGGAAGCGGTCACTGTGCCACATGATTGGAGTGTACAGCAAAACTTTACTAAAGAAGCTTCCAGTGGAACAGGGTATTTGCCGGGAGGTGTTGCATGGTATCGGGCGCACGTGGATCTTGAAAATTGGCAAGAAGCCAACACGTTACGACTTATCTTTGAAGGAGTTTACAAAAATGCTCAGGTTTGGGTCAATGGTTATCATTTAGGCAGTCGTCCCTCTGGCTATGCTGAATTTTCTTTTGATATCAGTGACATTTTTTCTTATGCCCCAGATAACGATTTGGTCATTGCTGTACGAGTCGATCACACAGATATTGCGGATTCTCGTTGGTATAACGGCTCAGGTATTACCCGCCCGGTTCGTCTGGAAAATCATCAAGAGATTCAACTTGTTGAAAATGGCACTTTTTTTGAAACGATTTCTTGTAACGATAAAAAAGCAAATATCCGTATCACACATGAAGTTTTAAATAATTCCGATGAAGCACAAGAAGGAGTAATCCGTGAAAGCTTAGAGTCTTGTCAAAAGGGAAAAGCTATCACTTTTGAAAAACAAATTACATTAGCGCCCCACGAAAAGATGACCGTTGTTTTTGAACAAACCGTTTCGGATCCTGAACTTTGGTCGCATGACACGCCGAATCTTTATCATCTAAAGACGTCATTAGGAATTGACAACGATTATGAACAAATGGTTGGTATTCGAATGATTCAATTTAATTCTGATCAAGGCTTTTTTATCAATGGAACAAGCGAGAAATTGCGAGGTGTTTGTTTGCATGAAGATGCTGGGTGCTTTGGAACAGCCGTACCTGATGTCGTTTGGCTCAGACGCTTATTGACTTTAAAAGAAGCTGGAACCAATGCTATTCGTATGGCTCACAATCCTCACAGTCAAACCTTGTATCAATTATGTAATTTGCTTGGTTTTTATGTCTTTGATGAAGCCTTTGACGAATGGGAAAATCCTAAAAATAAATGGTGGCAAGGTCATAATGTTTACCCGCCTAAACATGAGGGGTATGCTGAATTTTTCCCAAATTGGTACAAAGAGGATCTTGAAAATATGATTGATGTTCATAAAAACCATCCCTGTGTCATTGCATGGAGTATTGGAAATGAACTTGATTACCCAAATGACCCTTATGCCAATCCCTTGTTTTCAGAAATGACAGGCAACAATGATGCCTCAAAACCGGAAGCAGAACGGATTTATAACCCACAACGGCCAGATACCAGAAGATTATCGACAATCGCAACGAAACTTGCGGCTATTGTTAAAAAGAAAGATTCAAGCCGTCCGGTAACTTTAGCAGCAGCTTTTCCAGAATTATCCAGTCATACAGGTTTATTAGATAATCTTGATGTAATCGGTTATAACTACAAAGAGTTTTTATATGAAGAGGATCATAGACGATTCCCTAATCAACCTTTGCTAGGTAGCGAGAACGGACATGGTTATAAAGAATGGTTAGCCATCAAAGACAATGACTATATTGCAGGACAATTTTTATGGACGGGCATCGACTATTTAGGAGAAGCTCATGGTTGGCCGATTCATGGATCAGGAGCAGGAATACTAACGATGGCAGGTCTGCCAAAGAGTCGCTATTATTTGCGAAAGAGCTGGTGGACTTCAGAACCAATGCTCCATTTAGAAACACGAGTGAAAACCCAAGAACCGTATGCCCCAACAAACCGTACTTGGTCCTATGAAAAAGGACAAGTGGTCGAAGTTTTTGCTTTTTCAAATTGTGAGAAAGTAGAACTCAACGTGGATGGTGAAAGGAAAGAAATGGCCTATGATACAGATGCTGGTTGTTTTAAATTAGAGATTTCTTCTTTTGAAGGAGCGTTACAAGCTCTTGGTTATGTAGAGAATACCCAAGTGAGCGATGAAATAAAGGGTTCTCAAAAAGCTTATGAACTAGACTTACAAAATTGGCAAGTACCAGAAGACGTTATTGGGCTTGGAAATTTGCAAGAAGAATCAGCTATTTCTCAGGTTGTGGTAAGTTTATTCGATTGTAATGGATCAATTGCAAGCGATGAAAAAGAAATTGAAGTGTCTGTTACAAACGGAAGATTGTTTGGTATCGAAAATGGGGATCTTGGCGATGTGACACCGTATACGAAATCTTCTCGTTCAACTTACCAAGGCCAACTGATAATTTATGTTGAAAAAGAAAAAGACTGTATTCTTCACGTGAAAGCAGAAGGCCTAGACCAAAAAGAGTTGTATTTAGATTAAGAATAGATGAATTTAATAAAATTAGATTACTTAATTAGCTAATAGCTTAACAAAAACTCTTGACAGTTAGCGAAAATAGCGCTATAAATAGTAGGTAATGAAATCATTTTCAAAAAAGGAGGAAGAAAATGAGAGTACCCCTTTCAAAAGAATCACTACCTGTTTTTGATGCCATTGCCAGTGCAACCCGTATCGAAATCATTAATCTACTATCTAAAAAAAGAATGAATGTTAAAGAGCTGGCACAGGCATTGAGTTTGAGTAGTCCTGTGACTGCTAAACACGTAAAAATTTTAGAAGAAGCGGGAATCATCAAAACCGAACGTATTCCCGGAAAAGCAGGGATGCAAAAACAATCGATTTTAAAAGTTGATTTGATTGAGATTGAATTTCCACGCAAAGTTTACCCCGCTTATGAATTTTATGAAGTGTCTGTTCCAATTGGCCAATATATCGACTTTTTGGTCGAACCAACTTGTGGTTTGTCTTCAGTGACAGAACAAATCGGTGAATACGATGAACCGCGCTATTTTGCCGATCCACGTCGTTATGAAGCAGCAATTTTATGGTTTACCCAAGGATTTGTCGAGTACAAAGTGATTAATCCATTGGCCAAAATGGATCGTTTAGAAATGATGGAAATTACCATGGAAGTATCTTCCGAGTTTCCAACTGGTAATAATAATTGGCCATCAGATATTCATTTTACCTTAAATGAGGAAGATTTAGGAACTTGGCTATCCCCCGGAGATTTTGTTGATGTCAAAGGCAAGTATTCTCCTGACTGGTGGCCATCTACCATGAATCAATACGGTGTTAAAGTAACGATTCGCATCACCAATCACGGCGTTTGGATCAACAATAAACAAACGGTGTGGTGCCGCATGAAAGATCTGCACCTCGATCGAATGATGTACGATTTGAAAATTGCCGTTGAAGAAGATGCCGAGCATGTTGGTGGTTGTACCATTTTCGGTAAGGGTTTTGGGAATTACGATACCAATATCGAATTCAAATACTATTATAGTGAGAAAAACGATGAGGAAGAAGATATGTTACCACCAGAATTACCGGTTGAATCGGTCTAAAAAAAAGCTACGGATATTTCTGTAGCTTTTTTCAATATGAAAAAATAAAAATGAAAGGAAGAAATTGGGATGACGATAGACTTTAAAAAATCAAAAGAAAGAAAGGCTTCGATAGTATCTGTTTCATCAAAACATCTTGAAACACTTTTCGATCATTCCGGAGGTGGAATCTCCTTAGAAGGAATCAAATCAACAGACCGCTATTTGATTGGTAGCATCGAAGTTTTAGAAGACCATGCGGTAGCGTTAATGCTCCGTTTTTATTTACCAGATGAAAAAACGGAGCGAATCACGATGCGCTTTGGTATATTACCGAAAGTGAAAACCCTTGTCTGTTTTGATTTAGGACTATTAGATGCGCATTCAATCTATACCAATCGTACACCAGGGCTACTTAAATTGGTCGTGCATGGGAATCGAACAGATTTAAAAGATGTAGCTCGTATCGAATTGGGTATTGAGGAAACGTTTCATGATGTTTCAGTTCGGTTGGAAAATTTTTATACATCGGAAAAAAAGCCGATTACCTATCCTTTGCCGAATACCAAACAGGTGGATGAATTTGGACAATGGAAAACCAAAGATTGGTCTGGAAAAACACATTCATTTGAAGAAATGTCAACAAATATTCGGGCTCAAGAAGGACCTGCTGAATACCTCTTTTCGACTTGGAATAAATGGGGTGGCGATAAGAGTCGCCAACTAAAGAAAAGTTCCGGCTTTTTTAGTCGCATAAAAACCGAAGATGGACGTTGGCATTTGGTTGATCCAGACGGTTGTGATTATTTTTCAGTTGGACCTTGTGGCACAAATCCCGGCGATTCTTACCGTATTGATCATTTGGAAAAACTTTGTGATTGGCTCCCTGACGAAAATGATTCTGAGTTTAAAGAATTTTATAGCAAAGGAACGATGCAGCGGACACCTTATATGGAACCTGAAGAGTTTAAAAATTTTAATTTTCTAAAAGCTAATTTATTTCGTGTGTATGGTGAGAATTGGTATGAAAAATGGCAAGAAATTTCTTATCATACATTGATGAATAATGGACTCAACACGCAAGGAAACTTTCCCGGCCTTGATGTAAATAATGGGCAGAGCAAAATTCCTTATGTACGCGAAATGAATGACTTTCCTTTGACAGACACTCTGATTTTTCGTGATTTTCCAGATGTTTTATCACCTGAATATCACGAAAAAAGTGAGAAATTTGCACAACAATTACTGATTTGGCGCAACGATCCATGGTTGATTGGCTATTTTTTAAGAAATGAACCAGAATTCAATTTTGTTCCCAATTTGTGTATTGCTAATGAAGTGTTGCATTGTCCAGAAAATACTTATTGTCGACAAGGGCTAATTAAATTTCTTAAGGAGCGTTATCAAACGATTTACCAACTAAATCAGAACTGGGACAGTGACTTTGCTGATTTTACTGACTTTGAATTAAACATCGATGATTGTATAGCAGAGTATCCTAAGTCTGAAAAAGTTCTGCGTGAGTATTCACTTGTTTTAATTCGTGAATATAGTAAGGTTCCATCACTAGCTTGTCGGGCAATTGATAAAAATCATTTGAATCTAGGCTTACGTTGGTCAGAGGCCAAAAACAAAGATATGATGGCTGGTTGGGAATATTTTGATGTCTTTTCTTTGAACTGTTATGCCTTTGATCCGACCATTCAAATGGATTTTGTTAAACAAGTTGGAGTCGATCTTCCCATTATGATTGGGGAATTTCACTTCGGTGCTCTTGACCGTGGCTTACCTGCGACTGGTTTAAAGGGAGTTCAAAATCAGACAGAACGTGGTAAGGCGTGGCGATTATATGTAGAGAAAATTGCGGCCCATCCTTATGGCGTTGGTGCCCACTGGTTTCAATTTAATGATCAATTTTGTCTCGGTCGTTTTGATGGTGAGAATTATCAAATCGGCATGGTCGATGTCTGTATGCAACCATATGAAACACTTTGTAAAGCGATAAAAGCAACCTCAGAAAGATTGTATCGTGTTAAAAATGGTGAATTAGAAGCTTTTAATCAAATTCCTCAGAAAATACCGATGATTGGCTACTGAATCTGTTCTTGTTTATAAAGGTGATTACCCTCTACAGTAACATAATTACATTTATTTAAGCTTAATGTTACTCTTTCTGATAATTCTAAAATGTATATTTGGAGATAGATAACTAAAAAAGCAAATTAAAGGTTTACATTTTAGATAGTTCATTGTATAATACAGTCAGTGAAAACGATGACATTGCTTTCTTAATCTTTTTTTGGTTCAAAGTATCTTTCAAAGATAATCTTAAGAATCTTATTAAGTACTAAAAGGCTAATGTCATAAAAAATGATACAAATGGAGGAAAGAACATGAAAGCTTCAAAATGGATTAATTTAACAGCAACATTGGCGCTAAGTACACTAGTCATTGCAGGGTGTGGCAATAGCGGTGATAAGGAAAGTGCAGACGGTACAACAACAATTGAATTTATGCATTGGGGCGGAGATGAAACCTTCGAAGGGGATTATAAGGAACGAATCGAAACTTTTGAAGAAGAAAATCCCGATATCAAAGTTAAAACAATTACGGTTGCGGATGACTATGACACCAAATTACAAACAATGATTGCCGGCAATGAAGCGCCAGATGTGGCACAAGTTGCGGAAAACGGTTCTGGGTTTGCTACAAAAGGAGCTTTTCTAGATTTATCAGATCGTATTGAAAAAGCAAGTATCGATACTGATGAAACCTGGGGTGCAGCAATCGATCTATACAAAAATGATGATGAAATCTTTGGTTTGCCAGACCGTGGTGGATCGTCCATTTTATACTATAATAAAGATATGTTTGACGAAGCCAATATCGATTATCCAACACCTGAATGGACGATGGATGATTATTATGCAGCTGCTGAAAAAATGACTAATGATGAAGAAGGCGATGAAAAACGCTGGGGATCTACTGCTGGTGATTACAACCTTGTTTGGGGAAACTATCTTCAATCTAACGGTGGAGGAATAATGGATCAAGATGGCAAAGTTATTATTGATTCTTCTGAAAACCTAGATACTTTAACAGAGTATAATGATGCATTTAAAAACTGGAGTGTCGACTACGAAACAGGGGAAGATGGCGTCAATCGTTTTCAAGCAGGTGTTGTTGGAATGAACATGACTGGATTCTGGGACATTAAAGCCAATGCTGAAGTTGAAGGACTTAACTTTGGAATTTCTACTATGCCAATTGGAACTGAACCAACTTCTTGGTCTACTGGTTCTGCATTAACGATTTCAAGTCAATCAAGTGAAAAAGAACAAGAAGCAGCTTGGAAATTTATTCAATATATGACAGATGAAGATGCCCAACAAATCTTAGGAAAAGGATTAAGTGATTGCCCTGCCAATCTAAAAGTATTGTCTAGCGATGAGTTCCTAAATCAAAAAGTGGGTAGTCAAGATTTGGATCTTTCAAATATTGCGACCGCACAAGAACGTGTAAAAATTGATGGATTATTGGCTGGTCCTTGGTATTCAGAAGCAAATGAAGAAGCTAATAATAAAATAAAAGAAATGCTTTTAGGCAATATTGAACCAGAAGAAGCAACAAAAACATTACAAACAAACTTAGAAAAAATCGTAGCTAAATATTAATCAATATTCTTACCGGCACGATGTATTGTGCCGGTAAGTCTAACAAGGGGGATTTATATTGGAAGCGAAAAAAAAGAAACAAAAAGTCGATAAAAATTCAATGGGTTATCGTCGTATGAAAAGCGATCGCCGTTGGTTTTTCTTCTTTATTTCACCATGGTTTATCGGCTTTTTACTATTGACAGTTGGTCCTATGATTTATTCATTTTTCATGAGTTTTACAGATTGGGACCTACTTACTAAAATGAACTTTATCGGATTGGATAATTATAAAAATTTGTTACATGATGATATTTTTATTCTTGCAGTCAAAAATACCTTTAAATATGCCATTATTTCTGTTCCTTTAAATCTGTTGATGTCTTTAGGCATGGCCTATTTATTGAGCTTCAAGATTAAAGGAATGCGTTTTTTCAGGACTTTGTATTATTTGCCAGCTATCGTTCCGGCAGTCGCAAGTTCGATTCTATTTAAAAACATTTTGGCTAAAAATGGCTTGTTAAATAAAGGCCTTCACTTTTTAGGAATCAATGGTCCTGCGTGGCTATTAAACAAAAAGGTTGTTTTATATGGTTTTGTTTTTCTTGCTGTTTGGGGTGTCGGTGGAACAATGGTTCTACTTTTGTCCTCTATAAATAGCATCGGAGATGAAATGTATGAATCTGCGGAGTTGGATGGTGCTTCTAGATTAAAAATGTTTACAAGCATTACGATTCCTCAAATTTCTCCAGTGATTTTCTTTAATCTGATTACAGGAATCATCGGTTCCTTACAAACCTTTACACAAGTATATATGATCACTGGTGGTGGACCAGATAATTCCAGTCAGATGATTGTTCCTTATTTGTATCAAAATGCCTTTTCTTATTATCGGATGGGGTATGCTTCTGCAATGGCCTGGATCTTATTCTTTATCGTCATGATTTTATCAGCCATTGTACTGAGATCTTCTAGTGCTTGGGTATTTTATGAAGAGGAGATGAAATAATGTTAGATAAACATATGACATTGCCAAAAAAAGTGATTGTTTATGCTATTTTGATTTTCTTTGGCTTGATTCTATTTGCACCATTTTTGTACATGATTTCTATCTCTTTGGCATCAAAACAAACCAATGCCTTACAAACCTTTACCTTGATTCCAAAGGAATTTAATTTAGGTAATTTCAAAGATTTATTTGGAAATCTTTTTAGTGGTGGTCGTCCTATGGGAAAATGGTTTTTAAATACCATGTTTGTCGTCGTTTTAAGTATTATTGGACAAATTTTTTCCAGTTCATTTGTTGCTTATGGGTTTGCACGGATGCGTTATAAACACAAAAACGTCTTCTTCTTGATTTTATTAGGAACAATGATGTTACCGGGACAAATCACCTTGATTCCAGTGTTTATCATTTTCCGTAACTTAGGCTTATATAATACCTTATGGCCACTTATCATTCCCCAATTTTTTGGGTCAGCGTATAATGTCTTCTTTACACGACAATTCATGACAGCTATTCCTGGTTCGTTGTATGAGGCAGCTGAAATGGATGGCTTAAATAATTTTGGAATCTACCGCAAGATTGTCTTACCTTTGGTTAAACCAGCATTAGCTGCCATTTCCATATTTACCTTTAATTTTGCTTGGGGCGATATGATGGGGCCATTAATTTATTTATCTGATTCAAATAAATTTACCTTAGCCCTAGGGGCGGCAAATTTAAGTGCTTCAAGTAACCCAACAGGAGATATTAATACATCGCTGGTTATGGCGCTGTCATTCTTACTGTCGATTCCACAAATTTTGGTTTACTTCTTTGGACAAAAATATATGTTCCAATTAAATCTTGGAATTGGGAATAGTGGTTCAAAATAGTTAGGTGGTTGACATGAGCGACAAGAAAAATGATCGAATCTATAAACTGTATCATTATATTAGTAAATTGAATTATTTAATTTGGTTGCTAGAAGCCAATGTCTTATTTATGATCAATAATTTGCCATTTCTTTTCGTAATCATAATGGTGCCGTTAAAATTAAATAATATTCCTTTTTTCATTATCACTTCATTGACAATATTACCAAGTTTAAATTGTTTGACAAAAACATTGGTACAATTACGTGCAGGTGATGAAAAAGTTGTGAAAAACTACTGGAAGAATTTTAAAAATTCTTTTTGGTACTTTCTAAAAAAATCACTTCCTTTTTTCTTATTGACCTGGGTCGTGATTAGCAATTTAGTAATAGTAAATAATGTAATGAACAGTCACTCATTGTATTGGTTTAACTTTATCTTGCTTTATCTGTTACTTGTCTTTTTACTGAATTACCTGTTGGTTCAAGCGACTTGGGATCAATCGATAAAAGATGCGGCCATTTTGACTGCAAAATTAAGTGTGGTACGTTCATTTCGAATTCAACTTGGCGCAATGATTGCAATTGGATCATTTTTCTTGTTCAAGTTTGTACCGGTATATTTAATCTTTTATGGAGTAGCAGTTACTATTTTCTTGTGTTTGTTGAATTTTCAACCAGTAGTAGAATTTGTCGAAGATAGAAAAGAAAACCAAGATATTTAGTAAAATAAAAAATAAGCGGAGAGTTGTCTAAAGAGGCTCTTCGCTTTTATTATGAGGAGAAAGCTTTATGAAGAAAAAAAGGAAGTTATCATTAATGGTTACTTTTTTGACTGTCTTCTTTACTGGTGCTTGTAGTCAGTCGAAATCAGAAGAAGTAACAGAGAAGGAGGAAGACAAAGTGGTTCAAAAAGTCAATTTAACAGTAGATGAACAAAAACAGTATCAAGAGATTGAAAGTTTTGGTGCCAGTGGTGCTTGGTGGGCCCAAGATGTCGGTGGATGGGAAGAAAATGAAACCGATAATTTATCTAAACGAGATTATATCGCGCGATTATTATTTGATTCAGAAGAAGGCATTGGTTTATCTTCTTATCGTTATAATATTGGTGCAGGTAGTGCGGATGGTGATAATAGTCCTAAAATTACAGATCCTTGGCGAAGAGCAGAAAGTTTTGAGACATCCCCTAAAAATTATGATTGGGAAAAAGATGCCAATGCTCGCTATATGTTAGAAAAAGCAGTATCTTATGGCATCGATGATATTTATCTATTTGCCAATAGTCCGATAGAAAGGCTTACCAAAAGTGGGAGTGCTTATGGTGAAAATGTCAATGGCAACTACAGTAATTTACCAGCAGAAAATTACCAAGCATTTTCAGACTATCTACTAGATGTTACTGAGCATTTTCAAGAAGAAGGTATTCCGATTAAAGCAATATCACCAATTAATGAACCTCAATGGGAATGGTTGGAAGGACAAGAAGGCTGTCACTATACACCAGAGGAAGTGGTTGCTTTCTCGAACTTGTTTGCCAAAGAGAAACAAAAACGTAAAACATTAGACTCAGTCGAAATTTCTGTACCGGAACTAGGCGAATGGAGTAATTCGAGTCGTCCGTATTACAAGGCGATGATTGCTGATAAAGAATTTATGGCTACGTATACGACTTGGGATATCCACTCGTATTGGTCAAATGATATTCAAAAAGAAGAAATAAAAGATTTCTTTGATGAGAACAAAATTGATGTAACTTTGAATACAAGTGAATGGACAGAAATGGTTAATGGGAAAGATATGACAATGAATTCAGCCCTTGTTTTAGCCAACCAGATTTATGAAGATTTGACCATTTTAGATGTACAAAATTGGCAGTATTGGATTGCTGTGAGCTGCTATGATTATCGTGATGGTTTGATTTATGTCGATCAAAAAGAGCATAGTATTGAACCTAGCAAAAGACTTTGGGCAATGGGGAATTTCAGTAAGTATATCCGTCCTCAAGCACAACGGATTGCTTCAGAAAGTGATGATAAAGAAATCGTCACAACTGCATTTGCTGATCCTACAACAAATGAAATTATTACTGTTTTGATTAATAACGGTCTAAATGAAAAAGAAGTGAAACTACCAGATGGGTATCAAGCAAAAGAAGTGGCTGAGACTTCTGAAGAGCATGATTTAGAGGTTATGAAAAGTAATGGAAACAAGGTGACCATCCCAAGACAATCAGTCACAACAGTTATCTTAACAAAATAAGTATAAATTTTTTATATGGAAATGAATGAGTCACTTATAAACTCGTTAAAAACCCCAAAAGATTGATTAAAAAACTATCAATTTTTTGGGATTTTTAGTTCTTTTTTAAGATAGAAAAGAAGAGTTTGAAAGATTTTTACGATAGTTTTTGGGAGAGCTTCCGGTCACTTTTTTAAAAATTCTTGAAAAATAATAAGCGTCAGTATAACCTACCTTTTCGGCGACCTCATAAATTTTTAGGTCACTCAACTTCAAGTATTTGCAAGCTTGTTCGATACGCATTTCAATAAAGTAATCAATAGGAGACTTATTTAAATAGCGTTTAAACAATGTACTTAAATAGCTCGGCGAGATATCTAAATAAGTTGCTATTTCTTTTAGGGTAAGATCATCTGAGATATGGTCATCCATGTATTTGATGCACTTGACTAGGTAGGTGTTTTGAGTATCCGCCGTGTCGGCGTCTTTAAGCAAATAAATTTCTGATAAAATGAGTCGTAGCAATTGAGAAGCGCAAAAAGAAAGATTGGTCAAACTAACTTGTTCGCCTAGATCAAAAAGATCGACAAAATGACTCTGTAACATCGAATAGCGTTGAGAATCTTTGATGGTGATTGTTTTTTGTTCATTCAATCTCCAAACTTCTCCTTGGCTTGAATGAAAGTGCATCCATAAAATGGACCAAGGTTCTTCCACTTTAGAATAGTAACGGTGGGGACAAAGTGGGGGGATACAAAATATTTCGCCTCGTCTTAGCTGGATCCTTTTTTTATTATCTACTTCAATATTTCCAGCTCCGTCCAGACAATAAATTAAAATATATTCAGAAGTTCCGCTGGTTCTTTCTCGATAATGATATTTTGCACTAGGGTAGTAACCTACTTCAGAAATATAATTTCCTTCTATCAAAGGATGGTTACTAATTTTTTGGTTTATTTCTGAAGAAAAGATCACGTGTCGTTCATTTCTAAAACCGTCTTTTTTCTTGATTAGATCCATAATAACACCTCCTCACAAATAGGATAACACCAAAAAGTAATATAATCCATTTTTATCTCATTTTCTTCATTTATTTGCAACCCTTTTCCTGATAAAATGTATTTATAAAATGAGAGGAGCATGAAGATGCAGACAAATGTTAGCGTATATGAAAAAAAATTAACCATTCCTACTTATCTCACTTCAGAGCCGGATAAAAATCCATTATTCTTTGAAAAACGAGTGTATCAAGGAAGTAGTGGAAAAGTGTATCCTTTACCTATTACTGAAAAAATTTCTGATGAAAAAGTTGATGTGGATTATCCCGCTGTTATTTTAGAAAATGATTATTTAGAGGTTACAATTTTACCAACTCTGGGTGGTCGGATTCAACGTGCGAAAGATAAGACGAATAATTATGATTTTGTTTACTATAATCATGTGATAAAACCAGCCTTAGTCGGTTTAGTGGGGCCTTGGATTTCAGGAGGAATCGAATTTAATTGGCCGCAACACCATCGTCCAACGACCTTTATGCCTACTGAATATTCAATTGAGTCAAATGAAGATGGTAGTCAAACTGTTTGGGTTAGTGAAATCGACCGGATGTATGGTACTAAAGGAATGGCCGGCTTTACCTTGCGTCCAGACCGTGCTTATATCGAAATTACAGGGAAAGTGTATAATCGGACGGATGTGCCACAAACCTTTTTATGGTGGGCCAATCCAGCGGTTCCTGCCAATGATCATACCTTGTCTGTTTTCCCACCAGATGTTCATGCGGTTATGGATCATGGCAAACGTGCTGTTTCTGATTTTCCAATTGCGACGGGTACTTATTACAAATACGATTATTCAGAAGGCGTTGATATTTCCCGCTATAAAAATATCAAAGTACCAACTTCTTATATGGCCTATCACTCCGATTATGATTTTGTCGGAAATTATGACGAACGCGAACAAGCAGGCTTACTGCACGTAGCCGACCATCATGTGTCTCCCGGAAAAAAACAATGGGTTTGGGGAAATAGTGATTTTGGACAAGCGTGGGACCGAAACTTAACGGATGAAGATGGTCCTTATGTAGAACTAATGACGGGCGTTTTTACGGATAATCAGCCTGATTTTACTTGGTTGAAGCCTTATGAAGAAAAAACGTTTACTCAATACTTTATGCCTTATAAGGGTGTTGGACGAGTAAAAAATGCCACAATCGATGCGGCTGTAAATGTGGAAATGGCCGACCATCAATTGTCATATCGGGTGTACACGACCAAAGCTTACCCGGAAATTTCAATCCAAATCAAAGTGAACAATCAAGTCGTACATGAGCATAAGGTTGCTAGTTCACCAGAATCTTTTGTGGAAGAAACCTTGGATTTTGCACCAGAAACTTTTGATGAAAACTGTCAAATTGACGTTTACGCAGAAAATAAATTATTAGTGGCTTATAAAGGCTTCACAGAAACTATTCCTGAGTTGCCAGATCCTGCTGAAGAAATTCCCCAACCAGAATTGTTGAAGACTACAGAGGAGTTTTTCTTAGCAGCCACTCATTTGGAACAATACCGACATGCCACTAGAAATCCTGAAGACTACTATCTCGAAGGACTAAAACGGGATGAAACGGATATTCGCTTAAATAACGGTTACGGCCTATTCCTATTTAAAAAAGGTGAATTTAAAAAGAGTTTACCTTATTTCCAACGAGCAGTAAAAAAACAAACTTGGAAAACACCAAATCCGTTTTATGGCGAACCTTTATTCAACTTAGGCTTGAACTATCTTTATTTAGGAGAAGAAGAGAAAAGCTATGATTGTTTCTATAAAGCCACATGGAATGAAGATACCCAAGCAGTGGCCTTTTATCAATTAGCTTGCCATGCTTTTAGAAAAGGACAAACAAAGAATGCTTTGGAATTTATCGATAAAGCTTTAGTCAAAAATGCGCATAATTTAAAAGCAAGAGCTCTGAAAACTTTGATTTATCGAAACGAAAATATGGATACGTCAGCTCTTATTCAAGGGACACGAGAAATCGATGCGCTTGATTTGTCAAGTTATTATGAAGACTATAAACGGACGAATGATGAGACGTCTTGGAAAAATGTGATGCGAGAAAGTTTAAATAATTATTTAGAACAAGCGCTGGATTATTTGCATTTTGGAGCCATAAAAGATGCTCTAGAAATATTAGATGCTTGTCCAATTGCTTCACCACTTGTACATTACTATAAAGCTTATATTCAATACTTAGTGAGTGATAAAGACAAGATGGAAACTGAAATTCAATTGGCTGAAAAGCAAAGTCCAGATTATTGTTTCCCGAACAAACTAGATGAAATACTTATTTTACAAAAAGCGATTGACGAACTTCCTGAACAAACACCATATGCCCATTATTATTTAGGAAATTTGTTCTACGATAAGAAACGTTATGAAGAAGCCATTGCTTTGTGGGAAAAGAGCGCCAAGCAATTGTCTGATTTTCCAACGGTTTACCGTAATTTATCTTTTGCCTATTATAATAATTACGATGATAGTAAACAAGCGCAAAAAATGATTAAGATTGCTTCTGATATTGATCCTAATGATGCGCGAATCTTGCTAGAAAGAGATTTGCTTTCAGAAAAAATGGGCGATTCTGTGAAAGCACGTGTTGCTTTATTGGAAGAACGGTTTTCGACTACGCAAGATCGTGATGATTTATTTGTTGTCTACATCCGTTTATTAAATGATTTAGGCCGTTACAAAGAAGCTTTGAATTATCTTTCAAAACGTCACTTCCACCCTTGGGAAGGTGGCGAAGGTAAGGTCAGTGGACAATATGAATATACGTTAATCGAATTGGCCAAAGAAAAGTTAATCAAACAACCTGAAGTGGCTATCAAAGAGTTACAAGCGTCTCTAAGTTATCCAGAAAATTTGGGCGAAGGAAAACTTCCGAATGCCGAAGATACGATTGCAAATTATTATCTGGCAAAAGCGTATGAAAGTATGGGCGATGCCAAACAAGCAAAAGCTTTTTACCAATTAGCTTCACAAGGGGATAGTCAACCAGAAAGTGTTTTATACTACTACGATCAACCGGCTGATGGAATCCTTTATCGTGGTTTGGCAAATGAAGAACTTGGTGACCATCAAAAGGCACGGAGTTGTTATTATCAATTGATTAGCTATGGGAAGAAACACTTATTTGATGAAGTGACGTATGATTTCTTTGCTGTTTCTTTACCCGCAACGGTTGTCTTTAAAGATGATATAACTAAAAATAATCAAATTTATTGCCATTATCTGATGGCTCTTGGAAAGATTGGCTTAAAAGAATATGAATCTGCAAAAGCAGACTTAGAGAAGATATTAGGTCAAGTACCAGATCATCAAGGAGCGATTCGACATTTAGATTTGATACAGGATTTGACAAATAAACACTAGTCATTTTTAGCAAAAGGCTCATAGAAGCAATAATTCTTAGAGCCTTTTGTAATATATAGTAGAAAGGAAGAAGTATGTATGCTTGATTTATCAGGAAAATGGTCCTTTCAAAAACAAGAACCAACTGATTCTCGTGAAGAGGCGTATTTTTTAACAGATAGCGCTACTGAAGGCGACTTTATGGTTCCTGGCAGCACGATCGAAAATGGTATTGGAGATTCTTATATCTATGATCATGAATTAACACCAGCCAATGTCCAGCACTTACGGAAAAAGAAAAGTTTCATTGGTAAATTGTGGCTGAGACGGACCTTTACGATGTCAGATCTTTCAGACGATAAACAATATACACTTGTCTTTGAGCGAGTGATGTGGCAATCACGGGTTTGGCTGAACGGTCACTACCTAGGCAGCGACGATTCATTGAGTACACCGCATCGTTTTGATCTTACCAATTTTTTAAAAGAAGAAAATGAACTGATTGTTTGTATCGACAATCAAGATATCCATCAAATCAATACCACACCCAGTGCTTATACCGAAGAAACGCAAAGTATTTGGAATGGGCTAGTAGGGAAATGTGTGATTGAGGAAAGTGAAATTGGCGAACCAAAATTAAAAGTGAGCGCCAATTATGAAAAGAAACAAGTCTCTATTGACTTTCTTTATGATAATCGTAAAGTCAAAGAAGCTAGTTTTTTACGGTGTTCAGTAAGTTTAGAAGGACAACTTTTGGACGAAGTTGAATTGCCGATGGGAAATCAATCACAGATGACTCATTCTTTTTCTTTGCAAGAATTCTCAGAATGGGATGAATTCGAACCAACACTTTATGAAGTGACAGTTGAAATCACAAATAATCAAAAAGTTCTTTACCAAACAACAGAAGAAATAGGTTTTCGCAAGTGGTCCAATGAAAAGCAGCAACTTTTATTAAACGACCATCCCGCCTTTTTAAGAGGAACCATTGACTGTTGTATTTTCCCAATGACTGGCTATCCGCCAACTGATGAAAAAGCTTGGGAAAAAATCTTTCATACGATAAAAGATCACGGTTTGAATCACGTGCGTTTTCACTCTTGGTGTCCACCAGAAGCAGCTTTTAAAGTGGCGGATCGCTTGGGTCTGTACCTACAAGTCGAAGGCCCGATTTGGTTGGACGAATGGATGACTTTTAAATTAGGCGACAAATCTGACCACTATACCTTCTTTTTGGAAGAGAGTCGACGAATCGTAGTTGAGTATGGCCACCATCCTTCATTTTGTTTCTTTAGTTGTGGCAATGAGATTCGTGGGGATTATGATATTTTACGTACGATCGTTAAAGAACTACGGAAAATGGCACCGCAAATCTTATATACTTTGACAACGAATTGGGACCGGGAAATTGATCCAGAAGACGATTTGTTTATTGCACAAACAGCAGATAAAATTCCTTTAAGAGGCCAATATGAATTGGATAAAATGGTAGAAACCACTCAACTTTCTTTTGATGAAGCCGTGGCAAAACGGGAGGTTCCTATTTTGTCTCATGAAGTAGGTCAATATCATATCTATCCACGTTTAGCTGAGATTACTAAATATACTGGGAACTTACAACCAATCAATCTACTAGCTATTCAAGAGGACTTGAACCGAAAACAAATGGGAAAGTATGCATCAGCTTTCACGAGAGCATCTGGAAAGCTTGCTTTTAATCTTTATAAAGATGACATTGAGGCTGCCTTGCGTACTAAAAAATTAGGTGGCTATCAATTACTAGGACTGAATGACTTTTCCGGTCAGAGTACCGCTACAGTAGGTTTACTTGATGTTTTCTGGGAAGACAAAGGGTTGATGAAAACAAGTGACTATAAGCAATTTTCAGCACCGCTTGTTCCCTTAGCAATTATGGATAAACGAATATTTTCTAGTACCGATGAGATAACTATTAAAATACAAATTGCTAATTATTACCATCCTGTAGATTGTGGCCATTTATCTTGGCAAATCGCTTCTGAAGATACAGTTTATGTAACTGGTTCACAGAGGGTTGATGTACCTCTAGGATTAACGACGCTTGATCAAGAAATTAATTGGAATGACGCTGAATCAATCAAAGAGAATAAACAACTGACGCTTTCCTGTTCGTTTGAAACGAAAGAGAAAGAAGTCTTTACAAATTCTTGGCGCATATGGATTTTTCCTAAGGCTGATGAGAAAAAAACGGATATTCTTGAAAGTGATGAATTAACAGAAGAACTTTTAAAACAAGTTGCTAACGGTAAGAAACTTTTGCTAAGTCCAAAAGAAGAACGAATTCGAGCGGCTGAAAAGATTCATTACTTCCCAGTTTTTTGGAGTCCAGTGCATTTTAAAAGCAAGGATAATTGTGGTTTGATGGTTCATAATGAGCATGCACTTTTTCAACATTTCCCAAGTTTGGACTATGCCGATTATCAATGGAAAGATTTAGTCACCAATGCGTTTTCTGTGCCTTTTACTACGTTATCAGAAGACTTCGAACCAATTGTCCAAGCTGTGCCCAATTTCTTTAATCACAAGAAAATGTTTGCTTTAGCAGAGTTTAACTATGGAAAAGGAAAAATCATGCTTTGTTCACTAAATATTCAGGATGAGTCTTTGGTTAATAAAAGTTTTAAACAGGCGCTGTTAAACTATATGGCATCAAATGAGTTTGTACCAAACTACGAACTGTCATCAAAAGAACTTAAAACGATTCTTTATTCAACAGAGGAATTTTCCGAAAAAGTTGATTTTGCAAGAAAGGCTCGAGTTTTTGCTGATAGTCAACGTTCAGAATCTTTCAGCCCTGAAAAAGCGATTGATCAAACAGAGGAAACTTCTTGGCAACCTGAAGATAATGCACCAGGACATTGGTGGACGATTGATTTGGGAGAAACAAAAGAGCTTTCTGAGATAAGAATTGAATTATTATCAAACGGAACCTACTATTATAATGTAGAAACTTCTGTTAATGATAAAGATTACGAAATAATAATCAATAAAGCTGTCACTGTATCTGGCGATCAAACGATTATTGACGCCTTAGATACAAAGGCACGTTTTGTAAAAATAAACTATGCCGATGTAAGTGACGGTGTGACAGTCGGACATAAGAGAGTATCTTTGTATTAAAATTATGTGTGTTAAACGTTTAGTTTCTATATTTAAGGTATGTCGATTGAATAATCTCAGTAGTAATAACAAGAAATCAGAAAACAGTATGAATACCGTTTTCTGATTTTTTGGCATGTCCGATGTTTTTTGAGCTTACAAAATAATATTGCTATGCGAAAAGCCAAAAAAACTAATGGAAGTAAGTATAAAAAAATAAAGGAGTGTTGGGTAAG
>DXDB01000025.1 GCA_019115705.1 Candidatus Tetragenococcus pullicola
AAAGCGACAATGGCTGAAGACAAGCTAAACATTGCCAAAGGTCGTCAAGCAAGTGCAGAAACATTACAAAGAGCCAGTGAGTTAGGGTTTGACTTTGTCTTGCTAACCGGAAATCCTGGAACAGGCGTAACCAAAAAAGAGATTGCTCATGCCGTTTCATTGGCCAAAGAAAATTTTGATGGGTTGATTTTTTCTGGAAAAATGCATGGTGCCGGGGTTAGTGAACCGGTCGTCAATTTAGAGGCAGCCCAAGAATTTATTGAACGAGGGGCCGATGTTTTATTAGTACCTGCTGTAGGAACTGTTTGGGGCGTTCGTGAAAAAGACGTCGCGCAAGCTGTTGATTTGGCTCATGAAAAAGATGCACTAGTGATGAGCGCTATTGGTACGAGTCAAGAAGGTGCGAATCCAGAAACCATTCGACAAATTGCTCTCAAAAATAAAACATTAGGTGTAGATATTCAACATATCGGAGATGCAAACATGGGCTTAGTAGGTATCCGTAATATTACTGTTTTATCTGATACGATTCGTGGTGCCAGACATACAGTGGCTCGCATTGCACGGTCAGTAAATCGCTAAGGAAATTAAAAAGAAAAAGCAAGGTGCTCTTGCTTTTTCTTTTTACATAGGAGTTTTTAGATGCGACTGGATAAATTAATAGAAGCTCAATTTAAGACGTCAAAAAAACAAACCAAACGACTTTTTCTAAGCCAACAAGTACTTGTGGATGGGAAAATGATTACCCAAGAAAATAAAAATGTGGATAGTGACCTTCATGATATTCAAGTAGCCAGAAAAAAACTATATACCCATGAACACTATTTTTTAATGAATAAGCCAAAAGGGGTGGTAACAGCCAAGTCGGATCCGAAATTTCAGACGTTTTTAGACTTAATGGATAAAGAGGATCGTTTTGAAGAATTAACTTCAGCAGGACGTCTAGATCGTGATACAGAAGGATTACTTTTTTTAACAACAAATGGGCAATTGGTGTATGAGCTTTCTCAGAATAAAAAGAAAGTCAAAAAAATGTATGAAGTGCAAGTAAATGGAGCGTTGACGAAAGAAGACCAATTAGCTTTTGAGCAAGGTATCATTTTTTACGATGGCACCCTCTGTCAGAAGGCTCATTTAGATGTGTTGTATTCTTCGTCTTGTTTTAGTAAAGGGATCATCACGATTACTGAGGGCAAACGGCATCAAATTAAGAAGATGTGTTTAGCGTGTGGGAAGAAGGTTATTTCTTTAAAACGTCTGTCAATAGGCACACTCACTTTAGGGGATTTAGCTAGCGGAAGTTATCGGGCGTTAACTACGAACGAACTGATTGAATTAAAGTCTTATTTTTGTTAAAAGATAAAGGAGATAAATATGCGATACGACACGTTATTGTTTGATGTGGATGATACATTGCTAGATTTTAAGGATGCAGAAAATCAAGCTTTACAAGCTCTGTTTTCAGAGATGCAACTAGCCTATACGCCAGAAATAGAACAAACTTATCAACGAATCAATCAAAGCCGTTGGAAAGAATATGAGTTAGGCAATATGTCTTCCAAAGAAGTTGTCAATGGAAGATTTGGCTTAGTTTTTGAGAAATTTGGCAAACAGGTGGATAGTGTAGAAATGGAAAAGAAATATCGTGCTTATTTAAATAAAGGCCATAAACGCTTAGGAAATAGTTTAGAAATCATTCGAGATTTATCGAAAAAGGTCGATTTGTACATAGTGACAAATGGCGTAGCGAAAACGCAATATCAACGGTTGACTGATTCTGAATTGTTGCCTTACTTCAAAGATATTTTTATTTCAGAAGTCGCGGGCTTTCAAAAACCGCGTTTAGAATTTTTCAACTATGCTTTTTCAAAAATTCCAACCTTTCAAAAAGAAAAAACAGCCATTATTGGTGACTCTCTTTCTTCGGATATTCAAGGTGGAATCAATGCGGGAATCGACACAATCTGGCTCCATTCTAAAGGAACTTCATCAGCTAAAAGTTTAATACCTAATTATCATATTACGGCGTTAGAAGAGTTATATGACATTTTAGGTGAGTAAGTGAAGAAAAAAGCGGAAATTCCTAGTAATTTTTTTATTTTTCGTTATAATTTTAAAAGGAAACGAAATAGAAAGAGGTTAATTTGATGATAAGAGATCATAAACCGATAATTATTGGCGTTACAGGCGGTTCAGGAAGCGGAAAGACAAGCGTTAGTCATGCAATTTTAAATCATTTCCCCCACCATTCGATTATGATGATGGAACATGATTCCTATTATAAAGATCAAAGTAATCTTCCTTTTGAAAAACGGCTGAAAACCAACTATGATCATCCCTTTGCTTTTGACACTGATTTGTTGATTGAACATTTATATAAATTATTAAATTATGAAACAATCGAAAAACCGGTCTATGATTATGTTGCGCATACCCGTAGTTCACAAACGATTATTCAAGAACCCAAAGAAGTGATCATTGTGGAAGGTATTTTGATTTTAGAAGACGAACGGTTACGCAATTTAATGGATATAAAAATCTATGTTGACACAGATGATGATATTCGTATTATTCGGCGAATCAAACGAGATATGGATGAACGGGGACGAACACTTGATTCTGTCATCGAACAATATTTAAGTGTTGTCAAACCAATGTACCATCAGTTTATTGAGCCCACCAAGCGTTATGCGGATGTGATTGTTCCAGAAGGCGGAGAAAATCATGTGGCCATCGATTTGATTTGTACAAAGATCGAATCGATATTAGGTAGTAGCCATTAGAAAGCTAGCGAGTCCAAGAAAAATGTGCTATACTGTTTGCATGCGATGAGCCGAGAAGACTAGTTTTTACTAGTTCACTCAAACAGAGGCACAAGAGAAATGACTCACTTGCCGGATATGCAAGGTGTCGGAAATCCTTATTGTGGAAAAGAAGGATTTTTACTAGAAATAGTACTGAATAAAAAAGGGCAATGATCAGAAATGGTTTTGCTCTTTTTTTGTTTATACTGTAAACTATTAGAAGAAAGATAGGTGATTGGTGTGCGCTTTGTAGTAGATGGAGATGGATCTCCGGTCAAAGAAGAAGTGATTCGTTTGGGTGAAAAATATCATGTGCCTGTATTGATTGTGACCAGTGTCGACCATTATACGTTGAAACAATATCCTGAGTTTGTCCGTTTTCTTTATGTGGATAAAGGTGCAGATCGTGCGGATTATCAAATTATTCACGAATTGCAACAAGGAGATATTCTTGTTACTCAAGATTATGGGTTAGCTTCCTTGGCACTACCTAAAAACGTTCGCATCTTTCATCATTCTGGAAAAGAATATACCTTTCAAACAATTGATGAGTTGTTAGCACAACGCTATTTAGGTACCCAAATGAGAAAAGCTGGTAAAAAAACCAAAGGACCGAAAGCTTTTACACAAAAAGATCGTGATTTCTTTTATGAAACGTTAGATGCAATTCTTAGAGATAAAAAGTAAAAACTTTCTTGATATTTCAAAAAAATAAGCAATCATACAGTGGGAATAACAGATAAGTATTTTCACTTTTGCCGTTTTGTGCTAAACTATTGAGGTGGAAAAAGAGACTTCTAATTTATAGGAGGAAATACGTTGAAGATCACTTTATTATACGGTGGACAAAGTGCTGAACACGAAATTTCGATATTATCAGCTTTTTCAGTACTGAATGCTGTTTATTATAATTATTATCAAGTTCAGCTTGTGTATATAACCAAACAAGGCGAATGGATAAAAGGTCCTTTATTAACTGAAAAACCTGATTCTGAAGCAATCATGCATTTAACTTGGGAAAAAGGTTCAGATAAAACACTGACCGGTAGAAAAATACAACCCGGAGATATTAAAGAAGACGATACGATCGTTTTTCCAGTGTTGCATGGACCAAATGGAGAAGATGGAACGATTCAGGGCTTTTTGGAAACAATACAGATGCCTTATGTAGGGGCTGACGTTTTAGCTAGCGCTTGTGGGATGGATAAAATTATGACAAAATATATTTTACATGCGGCAGGAATTCCTCAAGTTCCCTATGTTCCAGTTTTGAAAAGTGAATGGAAAGAAAATCCACAAAAGATTTTTGAACATTGTGAAGG
>DXDB01000026.1 GCA_019115705.1 Candidatus Tetragenococcus pullicola
ATTTTTTGGACGAAAGGTTCAGGCGAATTTTTCTCAAGACGTGCTTGGTATAATTGCAATAACAAGTCAGTGACCTTGGTATCGTTGGCATTTCTTTTTCCTGGCGCAGAAACAACGATGAAACGACGGGCATCGTCGGCTTTTATGATTTGGACCACTTTGTTTACTTGTTCAAAAGAGGCTAGTGAACTACCACCAAATTTCGCTACTTTCATAGATTTCAAGACTCCTTAAAATACCTCAACACGGCTTTTTTAATAGCGTACCTGTCTATACAAAAGAAAGCAAGTTTTTTCATTTGAAAAATAAAATTTTTCTGGATAAAATTCGATTTAATTTGCCCTTCGTTTTCCAAAAGATAGCCTTTTTTAGAAACAAAGGGAAAAAAGAATGATTTTTTTTGTGGTTATTAGTGAATGATTTTACTCTTTATGCTATACTTTATCGTAGTGTCTTTTTTTAAGACTGAAAATAAACACTTTCTTTTTATATAGTTAAAAACCATTCGCGAGTATTCGAATTTTCGATAGGCGGATCTTGAAAAAATGGAGGAACATGAGATGGGAAGTAATGTAATACTTGGAATAGTCATTGCCATAATCGTTGTCGCAGCGGTCATATATGGGATAGGCTTTTTCATACGTAGGAAAAATCAAAAACGCTTGGATGACTTAGAAAAGCGCAAAGAGACTTTATTTGATTTGCCTGTTATTGAAGAAATCGATGAAGTGAAAAAGATGCACCTTGTTGGTCAAAGTCAAAATACTTTTAGAGAATGGAACCAAAAATGGACAGACGTATCCACAAGTTCATTTGCTGATTTAGAAAGTCAGATATTTGAAGTGGAGAACTTAAATGAAACCTTCCGCTTTTTTAAAGCAAAAGGTGCTGTAGAAATTGCAGAAAACACCATGAACGAAATGGAAGCTTCGGTTGAAAAAATACGGGCCGGTTTGAAAGAACTACGTGAAAGTGAAGAACGTAATTCACTTGAGGTTCAAAAAGCTTTAGATGTATATGAAGAACTTAAAACGCGATTACGTGACAATGGCGAAGAGTTTGGCCCTGCCTTGCCGGAAGTACGAAAACAATTTAAAAATGTTGAATCTGAATTTACGCAATTTGTTACCTTAAATACTTCTGGAGATCCAGTAGAAGCACGAGATGTTTTGGAAGCAGCAGAAAAAGGAACGTATGACTTAGAAGATTTAATGGATCGACTCCCAGATGCTTATGAAGAGCTGAATAAAACTTTTCCACTGCAATTAAAAGAAATTCAAGATGGCTACAAGCAACTAATTGAAGACCATTATGTGTTTCCTGAAGAAAACTTTCAAGATGATATTCATCGGGTGAACCGACAAGTTGAAAATGCCGTACAAGATCTAGCCAAGACGGAAATCGATCAAGTGGAAAACGCCATTCGTGAAATTTCTGATAATATTGATGGATTGTATAAAGTAATGGAGCGCGAAATTGCTTCAAAACGTTATGTGGTAAGAAATCGTCATACTTTAACCGAGTATATCGAGCATGCCGTAAAAAACAATCATCAATTAATGGTGGAAATTGATCATACGTCGCAAAGTTATTCATTAAATCATAATGAATTAGGAAGAACGCGTGGCTTTCAAACTGAGATTGAAGAGTTGTCACGACGAAATGAAACCATCGAACCAAAATTAAATAATCATGAGATTGCTTATTCGGAAGTAGAAGTTTTTTATAAAGATGCCTATAAGATCTTAGATGACGTAGAAAACCAACAATTAGTCATTGATAGAGAACTTAGAGAATTGAAAAAAGATGAAAAAATTGCTCAAGATAAAGTAGAAGATTTTGAATTCAAATTGCGTAATTTAAAACGCTATGTTGAAAAGCAAAGATTGCCAGGCTTACCAAGTGATTATTTAGAATTTTTCTTTGGAGCAACTGATCGAGTAGAAGACTTGAGTCGTGCGCTGAATAAAATTCGTGTGGATATCGAACAAGTCAATAAAATGGTTGCGGTCATTGAAGATGACTTGAAAAATTTAGATGAACGAACCAATGACTTAGTAGATGCTGCTGGTTTAACTGAACAAATGATGCAATATGCCAATCGGTATCGTCATTCTCATCCAGAGGTTAAAGCATCCATCGATCGTTCTTTGGAACTATTCACTAATGAATATCGGTATCAAGATGCATTAGATGAAATCGGCACAGCCTTGGAACGAGTTGAACCCGGAGCATTTAAGCGAATTGAAGATTTTTTCTTTAATCATCGCGACTTGGTTTAATAAAAATAATTTTAATGATCCCTTTGTTCGTTTCTTGCAAAGGGGTCATTTTTTATTTCGCTAATTTTAAGCAGTCTTTTCCTTGTAATTGATAATAGCAATCGTTATAATAGACAAGAATTTCAAAGAGGGGAATATAAAAATGATATATTTTGATAATAGTGCGACAACAGCCATTTATCCGCAAGCGTTAGATTCTTATGTGCAAACAAGTAAACGAGTTTTTGGAAATCCTTCAAGTTTGCATGATTTAGGGTCACAGGCGGATCGTTTATTGCAACAATCGCGCCGACAAATTGCCGACTTATTGGGTGTGATCCCAGAAGAAATATTTTTTACAAGTGGTGGTACAGAAGGTGATAATTGGGTAGTCAAAGGGACTGCCATGGAAAAAAGAGCTTTTGGCAACCACGTGATTTTATCAAGTATTGAACATCCAGCTGTTCGCAAAACAGCGGAACAATTGTCTGACTTAGGATTTGAAATCAGCTTTATTCCAGTCGACTCCAAAGGTTTTGTTGACATGGGTGCCTTGCAAAAACTGATAAAAAAAGAAACCATTCTTGTATCGGTGATGGCTGTTAATAATGAAGTGGGGTCAATCCAACCCATTCAAAAAATTAGTCAATTATTGGAAAAATATCCTAAAATACATTTTCATGTAGATGCGGTTCAAGCCATTACGAAAATCCCTACTCAAGAATGGCTCACACCACGAGTTGATTTTGCAGTTTTTTCTGCTCATAAATTTCATGGACCACGTGGTGCTGGCTTTATTTATTGGAAAAAAGGTCGGAAATTGGCTCCGTTAATGAACGGTGGTGGTCAAGAACATGGCATGCGTAGCGGGACAGAAAATATACCAGCTATTGTTGCCATGGCAAAGGCCTTACGACTTTCTTTTGAAAAACATGAAGCACGGCCTGAACATATGAAAACCTTGAAAGAAGCCTTAGTACAGTCTTTGTCTACTTTTGATCGTGTGACTATATTTTCTGAAGGAGAAAACTATGCGCCTCATATTTTATGTTTGGCTTTAGAAGGCATTCGAGGCGAGGTAATGGTTCATGCTTTTGAAGAAAAGCAGATTTATCTTTCGACAACTAGTGCTTGCTCGAGTAAAAAAGAATCCGTTAGTTCTACTTTAAAAGCAATGGCCATACCAAGCCGTCTAGCAACTTCAGCCGTACGTATCAGTTTAGATGAAAGCAATACAATCGCTGAAATTGAACAGTTTTTAATTATTTTTCGTCAAATCTATCAACGCTTTTCAAAGATAAGCTCACAAGGATAAATGAAATAGTTTTTTTAAAGTCTTTTTAAAAACGGAAAGGAATTTTTATGAAATATACAGAAGTAATGGTACGTTATGGTGAACTTTCCACAAAAGGAAAAAATAGAAATGTTTTTATCAATCGTTTGGCTTCTAATGTCAAGAAAGCCTTGATTGATTTTCCTGAAGTGAAAGTTCAAGCCAATCGTGATCGAATGCATTTGGTATTGAATGGAGAAGATAGTGATCTTATTATTCCTAAGCTAAAATTAGTTTTTGGCATTCAAAATTTTTCACCAAGTATTCGGGTCGAAAAAGACATAGAAACAATAAAAACATGTGCGCAAGATATCATGAAAGAAATTTATACGGGAAATGAAAGTTTCAAAGTAACGACGAAACGTAGTGATCATAGCTTTGAACAAGATACAAGTGAACTAAACATTACCCTTGGAGATGCTATTTTAGCGATTTATCCTGATATTAAAATTCAAATGAAAAAACCGGATATCAATCTTCGTTTGGAAATTCGCGAGGAAGGTGCCTATCTTTCCTATGATACCATTCAAGGGGCAGGTGGCTTACCAGTTGGAACGAGTGGAAAAGCTATGTTGATGCTTTCTGGTGGGATCGATTCACCAGTGGCTGGCTTTCTGACAATGAAACGTGGCGTTGAAATTGAAGCTGTTCATTTTGCTAGCCCGCCTTATACGAGCGAACAAGCTGTAAAAAAAGCTAAAGATTTGACGGCAAAACTATCTCCTTATGTGGGTGGTATTCAGTTTATTGAAGTTCCTTTTACACAAGTGCAAGAAGAAATTAAAGAAAAAGTACCTCAAGGATATTGGATGACGATTACTCGTCGTATGATGTTGCGTTTAACAGATGCAATCAAAGAACTGCGTCATGGGTTAGTTATTGTCAATGGGGAATCGCTGGGACAAGTCGCTTCACAAACCTTGCACAGCATGGTGGCTATCAATGAGGTAACCAACACACCAATTATTCGTCCGGTTTCCACAATGGATAAGTTAGAAATCATTGAACTTGCTGAAAAAATTGATACCTTCGAATTATCTATCCAACCTTTTGAAGACTGTTGTACTATATTTGCTCCACCGCAACCAAAAACGAGACCACGATTAGATAAAGTTTATGAGTATGAAAAACGATTGGACATCAATACATTAATGGCAAATGCTTTAGCTGGTTTGAAAATTGAAGAAATCACCACCCAAATGCCTGTTAACGACGAATTTTCCGATCTTTTATAGTTTTGGATAGATTCGAATAGTTGGGGTCGGTTGTTTTTTTATTAAAAAACAAAAAGCTTTAAATAAAACATTTGACGTGGAACCTTTTTCATATCATAATAGACATAGATTATATCGTAACGAGAAGGTAAACGACTTTTTTCTTTGGCTGCTCAGAAAGGAGTATTGTGAGTCATGAAATTCAAATTCAATACGCAATCTGCCTTGATTAGCTTAGGTGTTGCTTTTTTATTGAGTGCTTCTGTTAATGGAGATGCGGATGCTTTTATCGCAGGACCTTTCAAAAAAAATTCTAGTAACAACGAACCTATCGAAGTGTCTTCGGTAGTGGCACAAACAGAAAGTTCACAAATTTTTGATTTGTCAGATACAAGTGAGCTACCGTTCGCTTTTGATATTTCGCAGTCTTCAACAAGTGAGGAGTCCATTACAAATGAAACAAGTTTTTCAAGTGAGACTTCTCATTTTGAAACGACTTCAGAAGTTGAAACAGTAACTACTGAGAGTACAACAGTGGTGGACGCTTCAGAAATAGAAGAACCTAGTCAGACGCAAAGTCAAACAAGCTCTGAATCGACCCATCAACCTACGACTGATTCTACCGGTAGCAGTAGTGAAGAGTCCTCAGAAGAAACGACGACTTCAGAAGACAAAACTTCTGATTCTAGTGAAACAGAAACATCGGATTCAACAGAATCTGAAGTTACTGAAGACGAAGAAGAGGAATCGGAACAAGCTTTAAATACTGAGCAATTAGCTAAAGAAGAAATTTTAGAAAAAACCACTAAAAAATAAATAAATTTAACAAGCAATTCCTATTGTGTCAACATAAAATAGGAATTGCTTTTTTGATTTGGAAGAATATTTTTGAACAAGAGCCCGGCAAATCAAAATGCGGGTATAGGAATCGAAAAAGCGGCCCGGCAAATCGAAATGCCGGTACAAGAATCGAAAAAGCGGCCCGGCAAATTAAGTAGCCGGAATTAAGAATAAAATTCAAGCAACAATTATCCTTTTTTTCACAAATTGACGTGAGGCTCTTGCAACTCAAATAAGAGAATGGTAAAATTTATGTGAATGTTGTAACAAAAAAGGAGTGTAACTATGGAGGAAAGTGCGAAAGATAAATTACCTCGAGCGACAGCAAAAAGGCTGCCACTTTATTTAAGAAATCTGAATATTTTAGAAGCTGAAGGTGTCATCAGAATCAAGTCAAGAGAATTTGCAGAAATCACTAAAATTCCTTCTGCAACCATACGACGAGACTTTTCATATTTAGGAGAGTTGGGACGAAGTGGTTATGGGTATGATGTTCCTTATTTAATCGAAGTTTTCACCGCACTTTTAGAAGCCAATGAAAAAAAATCGATAGCTATCGTCGGCTTTGGAAATTTAGGGCGTGCCATCGCAAAAAATAATTTTCGACGGAATGATAATTTGGCAATTTCTTGTGTATTTGATAACAATCCTGCTTTAGTGGGAAAAGAAATTACAGGTTTTTACGTCTATGATATCAGAGACTTAAAAAGAATGGTTCAAGAAAAAAATGTCTCTGTTGTCATTACCACTGTGCCTAGTGAGAATTCACAAATTGTTGTAGATGAGATTGTTGCATCTGGAGTGACGGCTATTTTAAATTTTTCCTCCGATCGCGTCGATATTCCCAAAAATGTGAATATGCGTTATATTGATCTAACAACTGAACTATTGACCTTAGTGTTTTTCGATCACCATTACAAGAATCGTCCCCTTGTTGTTACTACTTAAGCAAATTATTTTATTAAATAGAAGCGCTCCTTTATACTTGATGAGAAGGTGAGGAGAAGAGTATGGAAATTACATTTAAAGGACAAGCAGTTGAACTTTCAGGAACACCACCGAAAGTTGGAGACAAAGCACCAAATTTTATTTTAAAAGATCTCAACGATCAACCCCATTCGTTGGAAGAAATGCAAGGAAAACCTGTTATTTTGAGTGTCATCCCAGATATTGACACGCGTGTTTGTGCCCTTCAAACGAAACGATTTAATCAAGAAGCAAGCCAAGTGTCAGATGTTTATTTTGCAACTATCTCTAATAATACCAAAGAAGAGCAAGCCAACTGGTGTGCTAAAGAAGGGGCCGATATGCTGATGCTTCATGACCCTGAAAATAAATTTGGAGAAAGTTATCATCTTTATATACCAAAAAGGGATCACTTTGCTCGAGCAATCTTTGCCCTTGATCAAGAAGGGACCATCCGTTACGAAGAGATTGTTTCAGAAATTAGTCATGAACCTGATTATGAAGAAGCATTGAAACAAGTTCGGTCACTTTTAGCTTAAAAAGTCCTCTCGGCTTGATCAAAAAGACTGATTTGACTTTCGGTTTACTTCATTGTAAAATAAGGCGAAACGAGGAACAAGAGGAGTAGCTTTCGACTGTTTTTAGAGAGGAAATCGCTGGTGAAAGATTTTCAACAAGGAGAAAGTGAAGGTAGCTTGGGAGTTTTTGTTCTGAAAAAAGTAAGAACAAACGAATCATGGACGTTACCCATTTTAAAGTGGCAGATTTTTTCTGCAAATTAGGTGGTACCGCGTAAGTTACGCCCTAGGATGTTGATACATCTTAGGGCTTTTTTATTTTTAAAGGAGGAAAAAGATGGCTGATACGAATTTAACAACAAAATATGATCCCAAAGAAGTTGAAGCGGGTCGTTACAAGAATTGGTTAGAAAAAGATTTATTCAAACCTAGTGGTGACAAAAAAGCAAAACCCTACTCGATTGTGATTCCACCGCCTAATGTTACTGGAAAGTTGCATTTAGGGCATGCGTGGGATACTACTTTACAAGATATGATTATTCGTCAAAAACGCATGCAAGGCTATGATGTCTTGTGGTTGCCAGGCACGGATCATGCGGGGATAGCAACACAAGCAAAGGTGGAAGGAAAATTACAAGAACAAGGGATTTCGCGGTATGACTTGGGCCGAGAAAAATTTATTGACCAAGTGTGGGAGTGGAAAGAAGAATATGCCGACCATATTCATGAACAATGGGCAAAACTAGGCTTGTCTTTAGATTATAGCCGGGAACGCTTCACCTTAGACGATGGTCTTTCTGAAGCAGTTCGTAAAGTTTTTGTGACACTCTATGAAAAAGGCTTGATTTATCGTGGCAAATATATTATAAATTGGGATCCCAAAGCTCGTACGGCGCTGTCTGATATTGAAGTCATTCACAAAGACGTGGAAGGTGCTTTTTACCATATGACTTATCCTTTAGCAGATGGTTCTGGAAGTGTTGAAATTGCTACGACGCGTCCGGAAACAATGTTAGGGGATACCGCTGTAGCTGTTCACCCAGATGATGAACGTTACCAAGACTTGATTGGTAAAACGGTGATTTTACCTTTAGTAAATCGTGAACTTCCCATCGTCGCTGATCATTATGTTGATCGTGAATTTGGGACAGGGGTGGTAAAAATCACTCCAGCCCATGATCCTAACGACTTTGAGGTAGGTAACCGTCATGATTTATTGCGGTTAAATGTGATGAACGAAGATGGAACAATGAATGAGAAAGCTGGAAAATATGCTGGCTTGGACCGATTTGAAGCGAGAAAACAAGTGGTCGATGATCTCAAAAAAGAAGGCTATTTAGTTAAAACTGAAAAAATGGTCCATAGCGTGGGTCACTCTGAACGAACCGGTGTGATTGTAGAACCACGATTATCTACGCAATGGTTTGTCAAAATGAAACCTCTAGCAGAAAAAGCCATTGAAAATCAACAAACAGAAGATGCTGTTCATTTTTATCCACCTCGTTTTGATCAAACGTTTTTACAATGGATGGATAATGTTCACGATTGGGTCATTTCACGACAATTATGGTGGGGGCATCAAATTCCTGCTTGGTATCATAAAGAAACCGGAGAATTATATGTCGGCATGCAAGCGCCTGAAGACATAGAGAATTGGGAACAAGATCCTGATGTTTTGGATACCTGGTTTAGCTCAGCTTTGTGGCCTTTTTCGACCATGGGATGGCCAGATGTTGAAAGTGAAGATTACAAACGGTATTTTCCAACGAATACATTAGTAACCGGTTATGATATCATCTTTTTCTGGGTTAGTCGCATGATCTTTCAAAGTTTAGAATTTACAGGGCAACGTCCTTTTGAAAATGTCTTGATGCATGGCTTGATTCGAGCCGAAGATGGGCGCAAGATGAGTAAATCACTAGGAAATGGCATTGACCCAATGGATGTAATCGATCAGTATGGGGCAGATGCTCTTCGTTGGTTTTTATCTACTGGTTCAGCACCAGGCCAAGATGTTCGTTTTAGTTATGAAAAAATGGATGCCGCTTGGAACTTTATTAATAAAATATGGAATGCTTCTCGTTTTGTATTAATGAATGTAGAAGACATGACTGTTGATGATATCGATTTGTCAGGTGAAAAATCAGTCGCTGATCGCTGGATCTTGACTCGTTTGAATGAAACAATTGAAAAAGTGACCGAGCTGTTTGACCGTTTTGAATTTGGAGAAGCTGGTCGTCAATTGTATAATTTTATCTGGGATGATTTTTGTGATTGGTATATTGAAATGAGCAAAGAGACTTTGTATGGCGAAGAAAGTGACTTAAAACAAAGCAATAAGAGTATCTTGATATACGTCTTAGATCAGGCTTTACGTTTGTTGCATCCAATCATGCCGTTTGTTACAGAAGAAATCTGGGGAAAACTACCGCATGAAGGAAAATCGTTGGTGGTCGCAGATTATCCTGTGTTACATCCAGAGTTTGATGATCCTAAAGCGGCTCAAGGTATGAAAGTATTGACTGAATTGATTCGTTCGGTCCGTAATATTCGGGCGGAGGTTAATACGCCGTTATCAAAACCGATTACCTTATTGATTCAAACGTCAGATGATGGAATTGAAACCTTTTTAAAGGATAATAAACACTATATCGAGCGTTTCTGTAATCCTGAAAAATTAGTCATTACCAATGATTTGAAAGCTCCAGAAACTGCAATGTCTGCTGTTTTGACTGGTGCTACTGTATACTTACCTTTAGAAGGTTTGATTGACATTAAAGAAGAACTCAACCGTCTTGCCAAAGAAATGGATAAATGGAACAAAGAAGTCAGTCGTCTTCAAAAGAAATTGGCCAATGAGAAGTTTGTGGCCAATGCGCCAGAACAAATTGTGGCAAAAGAACGAGAAAAAGAACAAGATTACAAAGAGAAACAACAAGCAGTTGCCAAACGAATCAACCAACTGGAAAACTTATAATCATCTTTTTCAGTGAGGCAAGTTTCATGCACTTGTCTCACTGCTTTTTTAGTTTCTGAGATATAATGAAAAAAGCGTTAGTTAGAAAACGAGAAATGAGGGGACTAGCATGACTTTAACAATGCAAGAAGCCATTGATTGGTTAGAAAGTCGTCCATTTGGAACCAGACAAGGATTGGCTCATTTCGAAAGTCTATTAGATGAAATCGATCATCCTGAAACAAAAACTGAAATGATTCATATTGCTGGGACAAATGGGAAAGGGTCTACTGTCAGTTTTTTAAATGCCATGATTTTGGAAACTGGATTGCGTGTAGGGACCTTTACTTCACCACATATTGAACGAATCAATGAACGAATGACCATTAATGGCAAAGAGATAGCTGATGAAGCATTTATCCAATTGGTAAAAAAATTGAAACCAATCGTTTTAGACCTTGATCAAAAGATGCAGCAAAAAAGTGTCACTGAATTTGAATTATTGACAGCAATGGCTTTTCTTTATTTCCAAGAACAAAAGGTGGACGTGGCAATTATTGAAGTGGGATTAGGAGGCTTGCTAGATAGTACCAACGTCATAAAAGAGCCATTATTAACAGCGATAACGACGATTGGAATGGATCATACGGAAATTTTGGGAAATAGTTTGGAAAAAATAGCTGCGCAAAAAGCGGGGATCATTAAGAAAAACGTTCCTCTAGTAACTGGGCGTATTGCTTCTTCGGCACTTTTTGTGATTGAGGAGATGGCAAAAAAAGAAAACGCGCCAATGATCCGTTTTGAATCAGATTATCAAGTCATTTATCGGCATCCTGATCCCGGTTGGGGAGAAATATTTGATTTTTCAACTGGCAAAGAAAAATTAAAAAATTTGACCATTCCCTTGGTTGGTCGCCATCAGGTGGAAAATGCCGGCTGTGCCATCGCGCTTTACTATCAATTTTGTCAGTTGAAAAATATTCCTTTTCAAACTAGAGATGTTCGTGCTGGACTGAAAAAAACATACTGGCCAGTACGTATGGAAAAAATTAGTGAAGAGCCATTGGTATTATTAGACGGCGCTCACAATGTTCATGCAATGAAACGTTTGGTTCAAAATATGAAAAAAGAGTTCAAACAATACCATATTCACATTCTTTTTTCTGCTTTAGAGACAAAAGATATCGAGGCGATGCTTTTACAACTACTTGAAATTCCTGAAGCGGATATCCATCTGACAAGTTTTGATTTTCCCAAAGCGCTTCGTTTAGAAAAAAATTATGAAAAAATTGATGAAAGCCGAATTTCAGTGGTTTCTTTATGGCAATTTGGATTAGCCAATATTTTGCAAAGTGCCGGTAGTGACGATTTGATTTTAATAACTGGATCCCTTTATTTTATAGGAGAAGTCAGAAAATTACTTAAGGAAATATAAGGAGGAGACAGGTGATAAAAAACTTTCAAGGGATTATCTTTGATATGGACGGATTACTTTTTGATACGGAACAATTGTATTATCAAGCCACACAAGAAATGGCAGATCACTTTCATATTCCTTATGATTTTGACTTTTACAATCAATATATTGGAATAGGAGACGAAGAATTATGGACAGCTTATCACAAACGTTTTGACTCTCAATTTGGTGCAATGGTTGTCCAACAATTCATAGAAGCATCAGTTGCTCAAACCATGAC
>DXDB01000027.1 GCA_019115705.1 Candidatus Tetragenococcus pullicola
ACCCATATAAGAGGTACAGATAACGCGTAGTTTACCGCCACGAGCGGTAAATTCTTTTAGTTCTTCTAATAACTCTCGTAAGCCGCTCCATTTGATAAAAGAAACCAGCATATCAATGCGATCAGACGAAACAATCTCTTTTTTAAGCTCGGTTAACATCTGTGGCTCTCTGACAGCACCGGTAAATAGACTGCTATACGCCATGGAAGTTTCCGGACGATGAATGTCTTTGGCTTTTTTACCTAAAAGTAATCGCTCATCATGAACGTCCATCACAGAAAGGAGCTGGTCGCCCGTTTCGTTTACTAACCATGGATTGGGACTATCCTCCAAATTTGGATTAACCAAGGAAATGAGTTGATTGACGTACTGAATTTGTTCTGGTATCGATTGGCTATCCGATTTTTCATAGATTTCATCTAGCTTCTTTTTTACAATTTCTGCGACATAAGTGGACAATACACGTGAAGCTTCTGCGCTGTCCACTTTTTCTTGATGCTTTTGATCAGCCGGAATTTTTGCTAATTCTTGGGTCATATTTTGATAAATAATTTGTTCATACAAACCTGGTTTCATAATAGCTCCTCCAATTGTTACAAGGAATAAGTATATACCGTTATTATAGCCACTGTTTCTAAAAGAAAGCAATACCAAAAACGCCTGAGCTGTATATTTGCTCAGGCGTTTATTATTTTTATTCTTCCACATACTCTTGCATAGTATCATAATCTTTTGGTTCAACATTGCCAGCAAAATTGATGGTTGCTAAAGAAAGAGAATCTTGATTATTATAGAATAAATAGAAATTCTCTCCTTCAAGCATGGACAATTGGCTCTCAGGCTTTAAAATATTTTCTGGTTTCTTCAAGGTTAATTGGGTGTTTACTTTTACAGTACGACGATATTCATCAGAACCTGGTCCAGCAAAAATAGTAATTTCTTTGGTTGGAATATTTTCTATTTCAAACGGATAGGAAACTTGTAAATTAGGATTTGCTGTGTTTTCATAGCTATAAATATTCAGATAAAGTTGAGGGCTTTCCTCTCCCGTTCCATTTATGCTTATGCGTAGTGGCGTGTTCATACCTTCCACATAAAAAGCCAGTTCATCTGAAAGCTTATCGACTTGATTTCCGTCTTCATCAACTAAGCCAAGCTCCTCGAGATCCACAGCATATGGATATGTTTCTGTCTCTGTTGTCTCCGTCGTTTGTGTGCTACTTTCACTTGTTTGAGAAGTCGATTCAGTCATCGAAGTGCTCGTTTGACTTGAAGTTGTACTGATCTCAGTAGAAGTCTGAGAAGTGGTATTGGTTTTTTCTTTGGAAGTATCGTCATTGTTGCCACAAGCACTTAACAGAAACACGCTTATTAATAAAACGATTCTTTTCATATCCGATCCTCTCCTTTGTTTAAGTATAGCAAGGATTAGATAAATGTTCCAAAAAAAGTACCGCTTTTATTTTTTATCAAGACCTACAAGTTCACCTTGTCTGCGATTTGCTTCATCAGCAAAAAATTTAAAAACTGTTTTAACTTCTTTTATAGTGCCGTTATCCATCAAATCAGTAAACCTGTGTTTGTACTAGTCTCTTCATACCACCTGCATCACAATAATCCACAGAACACCAGCAAGTAGCGGCCCAACGTTAGAAGAAATCAGATTCGTTTTGTATTCAGCGGGTTCCTTATTGAACCAGGCAAAGATACTGCGAGGAATAAAATCTCTTACCGGATTAAAAGAAGCACCAGAAATTGGAATCAACGTATAAATCATTAGACCGATAAAACAACTGATCAAAAAGATACTCCAATAGGTATTCGAGATTTTTGCCAGCGCAGAATTAACCAAAAGAATAGCAAAAGTTGCTGCTATTTCTGAAATGAAGGCAGATTTTTTATTTGAATTTGGCGCAATGACAGCAAAGTTATTGATTTGTAGTTCATTGGTTTTAAATCGACGTAATAACAAAAGCGACACAATTATTGCAGCAAGTACTTCTCCTACTAACTGAATGAAAAAAGTGGCCAAATTTACTTCTTTTTGCGCGAGATGAACTAGCAGAAAAACAAGATTCATATTGGCTGAACCAAAGAGTCCTCCGACTAATGATCCCGTCAATACAGCCACTCCCCATAAAATCGCAATCTTTATTCTACTAGGCTTTTTAAGTAGTAAAACAGCTCCTAATCCAATGAGCAACATAATAAAAGTGCTGAAGAGTTCACCAAAAAATAATTTCCAAGTTAAAATGTTTTCATCCCCTTTTTATCTATTTGAAGAAAATTATCTTGAATAGAGGCCTATTTACTGTTGGTTAAAAACAACAGATTAAGATAATATCTATAATGAAATCATCTTACCATTAAAACGGCTTTATTGTAATCCCCTGCATTTGGTATCCAAATGCATATTGAAAGTTAAAATAATCGATGAAAGTTAACAAGAAAATTTAGCAAAAATATTTTTCTAGATTTAGTCACTAAATTTATTCAATGTACGTTATAATAATAACGTATCTACTCCATACATTCTCAGGAGGTGAATCGATGTATTTTGAAAACTGGAAAGAAGAATGGAAATCCATCCCAAATTTATTGTCGATCTTTCGTTTATTGTTAGTTCCCATTTATTTGTATTTGACTTTGGGTGCCGACAATAAGCAAGATATCTACTGGGCAGCTGGAATTTTAATTGTTTCTGGCTTGACCGATTTTGCGGATGGTCAGATTGCACGTCGCTTTGATCAAATCACCAATCTAGGAAAGTTTCTTGATCCTGTCGCTGACAAAATTACTCAACTGGCTTTGCTGATTTCTGTGGCTTATCACAACTCATCCATTATTTGGTTAGTGGTCCTTTTTGTCATCAAGGAATTATTCATGCTGGTTGCCGGTGCGATTGGGCTGAAGAAAAAAGTCTACTTACAAGGGGCGCAATGGTTCGGAAAAGTTTCAACAGCTATTATTTATATCACCATCCCCATTCTTTTGATTTTTCCACAAATACCTGAAGGATTCAAGCAAGCGTTGTTTTATCTAATAGGATTCTATCTGGCCTTATCTTTTATTCTTTATATTCGTGAATACTGGAAAATGTTCAATAAAAGCAAGAACGATTAATTTCGCTCTTGCTTTTTGATTTTATTTAAGGAATTCACGAAAACAGGAATGCGCGTCGATAATAAACTTGTCACTGTAGAAATTAAAGAGTATAATTTAATGAAACACTAGTGAAAGCTATCACGAGGAGGAAATTCAATGAAAAAAATGAGTAAAGTATGTTTAATTTTTGACTTGGTTGTTTTGAGTGCAGTGATTCTTTCCAGTTTATATACCCTTTTGTCTTTCTTTTTCAACAGTTTATACAACGAGGCACTCTATGAAATAATGAACACGATTCGCACACGAACCTTAGATTTATGCCTACTATTGACCTTTATCACCTTCTTTTATAGAAGAACATGCAAGTCATAAGAGGTCTCTTTGGTTCATTCATTGAAAAGAAACCTAGAACAGTGTCCTCTATCGTGATTTTTTACACGCAATAAAAATTGTAGTTTTTAAACGAATAATGCTAATAAAATAAGAAAACGGGGTGAAAATAAAACAATTTTCGCCTTTTTTTGTTTTTCTTTAAAAAAAAGATTGAAATCTTTCTCACTTTCATCTAAACTAATTACGAGAATGAGAATCGTTCTCAACTGGATATCTCGAAGAAAAAATTATAAAAAATATCGGTCATGTCTTTCTTTTAGACAAACGTCTGACTGCGCGCAAAAACAAGGAATTGTTTTACGTTAGGGCACTTTTAAAAGAACCGGTAGTAATTCTCTTTGTTACTTTTTTCTCAGATTATCGAATTGAAAGGATGAAATAATAGATGAAAAAAACTCTTTTGATAAATGTATTAAGTCTTATGACTGTCTTTACCCTATCCGCTTGTTCCAATGATGCCACTCAAGAATCAGCTAACAGCCAATCTTTCGTTCAAGAAAGTTCTGAAGCTGTTGCAACTAGTGTCGAAATCACCGATGCTCATGGGACAATTGATGTTCCCGTAAATCCAGAGACTGTGGTTTCTTTAGACAGTCGAACGTATGCAACCTTAGAAGACTGGGATATTTCGTTGGCAGCTGCTCCAAAAGGTGTGATGCCAGCCTCCTCTGCTTATGTGAGTGATGAAAGTGTCCAAGATATTGGCAATCATCGGGAGCCTAATTTAGAGGTATTAGCAGCAACTGAACCGGACTTAGTCATTGTTGGCCAACGTTTCGGTGGCTATTATGATGAAATTAAAGAACTTGTGCCAGATGCAGTCGTTATTGATTTAAATTTTGATGTTTCCGAAGACGCCCAAACGCCAGGTGAAAATTTAGTGAATGGTCTTAAAAATGCGACGTTAAGCTTAGGAAAAATCTTTGATAAAACCGCAGAAGCAGAAAGCTTAACAAGTGAACTTGATCAAAATATTGCAACAGCAAAAGAGGCTTACGACGGTGAAAATGCCGTGCTGAGTGTTATTGTCTCTGGTGGAAACATCGGGTTTTCTGCGCCACATTCAGGCCGTGTTTGGGGTCCTTTGTATGAACTATTAGATTGGGAACCTGCGTTAGAAGTTGACAATACAACTTCTGATCATCAAGGCGATGAAATTTCAGTTGAGTCGATTGCCCAAAGTAACCCTGATTGGATAATGGTTTTAGATCGCGATGCAGCTATCTCTAGTGACGGTGAGTCTGTTCCAGCAAAAGATGTCATTGAACAAGCCCCCGCCTTACAAGATACCCAAGCGATTCAGTCCCAACAAGTTGTTTTTGCCCCAGCTGAAACCTACACAAATGAGTCGATTGAAACCTTTATAGACTTGTTTGGTATTCTAGCAGACGCTTTTAATCAGTAATTTTTTGTGATCTGTTGTTTCAAATGATATAAAAATAGGAGTTTAAGACGTGCCAATGAATAATCGAACAAGGGTTGAGACTACCTCTCAACCCCAGTTTTATACCAGAAAAAAATTATGGACCTTTCCTTTCATCCTGACGCTACTTATTGTGGTTTGTCTGGCCATTCTTTCCTTAGTCACCGGAGCCTATGATATATCAGGCCAAGAAAATGGAAGGGCTATGTTTTTTATTACCAGAATACCTAGAACCGCTGCTTTAATGTTAACCGGAGCAGCCATGTCAACGGCTGGTCTAGTCATGCAATTAATTACTCAAAATCGTTTTGTAGAACCCACGACAACTGGAACGATTGAATGGTCAGGCTTGGGACTTTTAGTAGTCTACTTAATCTTCCCATCGCCTAGTTTGGTTTTACGAATGACCGGTGCCATTCTCTTTTCCTTTATTGGAACGATGATTTT
>DXDB01000028.1 GCA_019115705.1 Candidatus Tetragenococcus pullicola
TTTTTCAGCAGATTCCATTTGAGCTTGGCCATCAGAAATGGCTTTTTCCGCTTGGTCCAACTGCGCTTTTGAATCTTCTAATGTTGCTTTTGCTTGTTCTAACTCTGCCTTACCACTGGCTAGTGTTTCCCATTGGTCACTTAACGTCGCTTGACCATTAGCTAATTGAGAGCCTGCTTCATCCAATTTTTTCTGATTGGCTTCAATCTCTTGTTGGGCTTCGGCGATTTGTTGCGTCCCATTATCAATTTGTGCTTGTCCAGAAGCCACCTGATCATTTAATTTGGCTTCGTTCTCCACGATTTCTTCTTGGCCTTCTTGTAATTGTTGCTTGGCTTCATCCAATTGCTCTTGGGTATCCGTAAGCTCTTTTTTAGCGTCTTCAATTTCCTTCCAACCATCATCGATTTCACTTTGCTTTTCATCTTTTGTTTCGTTCAAACGGATGTCACTTTGATCAGAAAATTTTTCTTTCAAAATGTCCCGATGCTTCTTGATACGATTATTATAGGTGTCGCTATAGGCATCTAAGCCTTGCGTATCTTTAAAATTCATTCGTGCAATCATATAGACATCTGAATCAAAATTATCGTCAAAAATGACACCAAAACTATCCAATTGGCCAGTACCAACCGTTGTCTGTCCAATATTGGAAGTAACCAGAATTTCACTAGACTTAACAAATCCAGAAATTTTATACGAAGTCCGTTTTAGAGTCTCCTCTTCGCCTTGGTCAAACGTTAAGGTATCTCCAATTTCATAGTTTCCTTCTTGCATAAAATCAATCGCAATCTCCTCTTCTTTTTGAGGCATTGATCCGGTGACGACTTCATAGTGAGAAAGATTTTCTGGTGCTGAAAAGAGTCGAAAACTTTTTGCCGTTCCTTGTAACAAAACGTCTTGTAAATAGCCATACTCTACCTGATGAACTGTCTCATCTTCATTCAACAGTTTCTGGTCATCTTCATCGATTCCCCATGTCGAAGTAAGTGTCATATCCGCTAAATTCGTTTCTTCATAAAATTTTTCTGCTGTATAGCGCATATCTGGTCCGGTCACTTTTAAACCAACAAAGGCAAACGTACCTATGGCAATCAACCAGAAGATTGAAAAAAATCGTCCCCAAGAGCCCGTGATTGATTGTAAAATATCTTTCCAAAGTGTCTTTTTTTGCATCTTTCTCCCTACCATTCAATATCTGCAATATCTTGCGGATGTTCGTTGATTTCCACTGTTTTTACCTTGGCATCATGCATGCGAATGACGCGATCTGCAATCGGAGCAACCGCTGCGTTATGCGTGACGATAATCACGGTCACCTTTTGCTTGCGACTCATATCTTGTAAGATTTGTAAGACTTGTTTACCTGTTTGGTAATCCAAAGCGCCGGTTGGTTCATCACAAAGTAAAATTTTAGGATTTTTAGCTACCGCACGAGCAATTGCGACTCGTTGTTGTTCACCACCAGATAATTGTGCCGGGAAATTATTGATCCGTTTTTCCAAGCCCACTTGTTTCAACGTTTCCGTGGCATCACTTGCATCTTTAACGATTTCTGAAGCCAATTCTACATTTTCTTTAGCAGTCAAATTCGGCACGAGATTGTAAAATTGAAAGACAAAACCCACGTCATTGCGACGATAGGTGATCAATTGCTTTTCTGTGTACTCAGCGATATTATTGCCATCAACAATGACTTTGCCGCCATCATTTTGATCCATGCCACCCAAAATATTTAAAACCGTTGATTTACCAGCTCCAGAAGCTCCCAAAATGACCGCTAGTTCGCCTTCCTCGATACCAAAAGTTACCCCATTATTGGCAATGACCTCTGTTTCTCCAACTTGATATCGTTTCATGCTATCCATCATTTCTATGTAAGCCATATGTATTCTCTCCTTGTCTAACGATTAACATTCATACAAATAGTATATCAAAAAGTTGTGAAAATTTCATGAATTTTTGTTTCAACTGTAGCAAATCGTTCATTTTCTCTCAGCATTAAAATCATACGACTTGCCTGTTCTAGTGAGTTTTGAACGATTTTTGTCTTCTCAGTCATTACCATCAATTCTTTTGTCTGCAATCACTTCTAAAAACGAAGACATCTAATCCATTTTTTAAGTAGCTGTTCTATCAAAAAGTTGTTTGCTGAAATGGATACAATAAATGTTGTCCATTATCTAAAAATATACTGCTTTACTAACAAAGAAGGCCCCGAATAATCGAGGCCTTCGCAACTATTTTTATTCTTGATCCGACAAATCTTCTTTGGAAATTACAATCGAGGGATAATGGCCTAACTCTGGCAAGTAGGTATCCACTGGACAACTATAGATCATGTAAAAATCATCTGGTGCTTTTTGGGCATTCAATTCTGCAAATTTCTGCTTCGCTAAACCCACATCTTTGGTAATGAACACTACTGAAACGACACCAATTTTCTCTGTAGTAGCAGCTTCAACAGCACCTTTCATAATTACTTTTAACTGGCCATCTTCTTTTAAGGCCGCAGCTATATATTCTTCCAACGCTTCATCCTCCTAACATTCTTCTGGTAAACGACTAAACATATCTGTCGTGAAATAATGGCCATCACTTTCATTATCCAAGGTTTCATTCATGGCTTCTAAATCATTAAAATGCCACCATTCTGAAGCAAGAGGTGTCATGCCAGCATCGGTACAATACTGTTTTAAACGCAAGGCTTCATCATTTACGACATCACGAACTACTGAATCATGCCAAGCTACAGGGTCTTTGGTATATACAGGTTCAGTGAAAACAGCCGAACGTTGGCTCAATTCGTGCATGGGTGTATACATTTGATATTCTGTACACTCTTGAACGACATTGACCGTATGAATGCCAAATTGTTTTTCCGTCATTTCATTAACTTTGGCCAAAGCCACGTCAAAAGCATAGCCGACTTGGTGATTAGAAATGCTGTCGGCGATAAACCATTCCAATTCCCAAGGGGGCGTAGAAATGCCAGCTTTGACTTCAGAATCTTTTTCTGCAAAAGCCGAGAGTTCTTGGCAGACTTTTTCTTGTACGGCATAGGGACGAAATGTTTCATAGATTACTAAAGTTTCGTTGTTCTTTAAAGCGTTTGTTTGTACTTTTTGGATTTTTTTTGCCATTGTGTACAACAAAGGAGCAATAAATTCTTCCTTTTTTAAACGTGGATTGTAGATCCAATTATCAAATAATTTTTCGCCAGTGATAGTAGGGATCGTTTTCCCAGACGAAATAAAAATCGATGACGAAGCATTGGTCAAATTATAGACGATTGACGGAATAATATCCGGTAAGTTGATAAAACAATAATGCGCATCTACATATCCTTGTACTCCGTTTCGTTCCACCTTCCAAAAATGGCCTTCTTCGTTTAAAATACAAAAACCATCGCCTGGTTGCAAAGTTAAAACGACTTCAGCCGTTTCATTTGACTTCTTTTTTATCGCCATTTCTACTGATGCAAAGCCGGTTGCACCTTCTATGGGTAATTCAAATTCAATTTCTGACATCACGCTTTTCTCTCCTAACGTGCGGCATCTTCAATAGCATGTTTCACCGCAAAATAAACCACTGCATACAAAATTCCAGCACCGATTGCTAAAAATACGATCGTTCCAAAGATTCCTGTAATATTAATACTCATCTTGTCACTCTCCTCGTGTTTTCCTTTAGTATAACACTATTTGAAAGAGGCGAACAATGTTATCATGTGCGTTTTAACACGGTCAATAAAAAAGATCAAATCGTGCGAATGTGCGTCTGTCGTACTAAAATGAAATTTCTATAAAGATTCTTCTTTTATCTTTCTATGTTTGTTTTTTAAAATTTATCAGTCTCA
>DXDB01000029.1 GCA_019115705.1 Candidatus Tetragenococcus pullicola
ATTATGGTAGAAATGGCATTAAAACATGTCTATAAAAAATATGATAATGCAGAAAATTATTCTGTTACTGACTTTAACTTAGCAATCAAAGACCGTGAATTCATCGTTTTTGTTGGCCCTTCTGGTTGTGGGAAATCAACGACACTTCGAATGATCGCAGGCCTTGAAGATATCACAGAAGGTGAACTTGAAATTGGTGGCAAAGTCATGAATGATGTGGCACCTAAAGATCGTGACATCGCCATGGTTTTCCAAAACTATGCTTTGTATCCACACATGACCGTATACGATAATATGGCCTTTGGTTTAAAGCTTCGTAAATATGATAAAGCTGAAATCAAAAAACGGGTGGATAATGCTGCAGATATCTTGGGCTTGACTGAATATTTGGACCGTAAACCAGCTGCTTTATCAGGTGGGCAACGTCAACGGGTAGCTTTAGGACGTGCGATCGTGCGTGACGCCAAAGTCTTCTTGATGGATGAACCTTTATCTAACTTGGATGCCAAATTACGTGTGGCAATGCGTGCTGAAATTGCGAAATTGCACCGTCGTTTGGAAACAACCACAATTTATGTTACCCATGACCAAACCGAAGCTATGACTATGGCAGACCGTATTGTTATCATGAAAGATGGCGTCATTCAACAAATTGGTTCTCCAGAAGAAGTTTATAACAATCCAGTAAATGTCTTTGTTGCCGGCTTTATCGGAGCGCCTGCCATGAACTTCTTTAATGTTACCTTGAATAATGGTGTGATTTCTAACGACTTTGGTTTGAAACTACGTCTTCCTGAAGGCCGTAACAAACTCTTAGTTGAAAAAGGGTATGAAGGCAAACCGTTAGTTTTTGGTATTCGTCCTGAAGATATCCATAGTGAACAAGTAGTCATTGATTCTGCACCAGAAGCAACCGTTCATGCCGAAGTTGTCGTTTCTGAATTATTAGGTGCTGAAACCATGTTATATACTGTAATTGGTGATACTGAATTTGTTTCTAAAGTGGATGCTCGTGACTTCCATAAACCAGGCGAAAACATCGACTTAGCCTTCAATATCAATGATGCGCATTTCTTTGATAAAGACTCTGAATTGGTCATCAAATAATTATCTTGTTAGGTTCTTGTAGTTAAAAACTGCAAGTTACTTATATAAATCAGTTTTCCTTATTTGTATCCCCCAAAAAACCGTCTGAATTATTCAGACGGTTTTTAAATTATTAAGGGAGTAGTTTAGATAACATTCAACCTAGAAGTTTTAAACAATGAGGGTATAGAGTTCGAATCTGATAGTATTATAAGAGAGACAAGTACTTTAGAATGAAATCCTACGATTAACAAAAATAATTATATATAATTTGGAAGCCAAAGTCTTAGTTTACTTATTTCACAAAAAAGAAGCCCCTTGTGGAACAGTTTACTGAAAGGAGCTTGTTTTATCAAATTTTGGAGGGCTATTTGTCACCTATAACCCCTAAAAGATGAATAAGTGATTGTGAAAAGTGTATCATTTTAAATGAAACGTTTTCTTTGTTACGGTAATTATAGAGAAATATCATTGAAAAGGAATACTTAAAGGGCAAGTTTTTTAAAGATAAGGCGATTTGACGCTGACAAAGATATTTTAGAGAAGTGAGAGATCATGGAAAAATTTTTTCAAAAATAGTTACATTAATTCTATTATTTCCTATAATCGGAGGGGGCTTTCTGCTTGGAGGAAATAAATCTGTACACGCAGATTCTACGAATTATGATCACAACCATAATGGGTATAAGTGTTACAAAATTACTAGCTACATGCCTGCAAGCGAGGTAAAAACAATTTCTGAACAAGCTGATTCTATTGTAACAGCCTCCGATTGGGCCGCTGCTTTAGGTGGAACATATAAAAGTTGGATTGGAGCATTAGCATTCATATACGGACAAAATGTTAAAGCACAAATGACACCATTTATTAATGCGGCTAAAAAAGGAAAAGGTGTGGGACATACTTATTATTATCATGATAGCTTGTTATCTACTGCAAGTTATAGTGATGGAGATAAGTTTGTTGAAAAATAATTTTAAAGGATGGTAAAATTGAATCTAAAAATGACTATAGCTACTACTATTTATTTAATAATAACTATTGGATTAATAGTAACTAAACCTTTTTCAACAGGAATAAACTCTTTATTGTTAATATTAGCGATTATAATTTTAGCCTTATTTAGATACTATACTAATAAAAATGAAGCTAAGTAATAGAGAAAGAACAAGGAACATTGTTCTAAAGAAAAACATTTTTTCTAGTCGTAGATGTTCCTTATTCTGCTAAAAAAGTACTTAATTTCACAAATAATCTCTTTTTGTAGAGTGTCTACTTCTATTCAAATTTAAACAATGGACATTTAGCATATGTACCTACTAGAAGTTTAAGATTGATTATAAAAAAAGAGGAGTAGCTCTTAGACGTCACAGCGTGAAAGTCTAAGAGATACTCCTCTTTGGCATCCCTGGCTTTGGCCGGGGCGCGAAAACCCTCCGAACTCTAACAAGGGAGGAGAAAAACAACTAAAATTAAGTGAAAAAGTGATAGGAACGTGAATAGGGCAATTGTTCTACCGTATATTCTGGTTTGTCAAAAAATGAGGCTGGTTGACAATTTTTTACCAGTAGGGGGGTGTTTAACATAATGCCGCTTCAATCAAGTTTGAATAGTGTGCCGCTTTTTCTCTGTCAACTGATTCATTTCTTGGTGTACACGTTTATTTTCTTCGTTTTGATCTATCAGTGCTGCTCTTGTCTCTGCTAACCTAGTTTCTAGCTCTTGGATTCGTTGTGCTGCTTCTGTTGTATCTGTAGTTTCTTCTAGGTCAGTATTACTTTCTTCTTGTGAAATTGATGGTTCTAAAGCTAGCTGTTGGCGCAATTTTTTTATCAACTGTTTGTCTTCGACGTTGAGTTCTTGGTATTGGTCAATTATTTTCTGCAAGGTTTCTATTTGGGTGTTTTTAGTACTTTTATCTAGTTTGTTTCACGTGAAACATTTTAAAGCTCCATTAAGTGGATGATTTCTTCTTGTCCTTTATGGAAAATATGCAAATCGTGATTGATTAGTTCAGCATGCAAGTCTGGATCGATACCTTCTTGATCTTTGGCATCGCCGACACAGGCATATATCAGCTTGTGCTTACCAGTATCAAGTGAAAATTCACCTTGAGTAAGAGCCGTCTTGTTATATAAAAGATTGGTGTTTGGTTCAGGAAAACTAAGATGACAGGTCATTTGTTCTGAAAATGATCGGATGCCAATCGTCCCCACGCTTGACTGATAAAGGACTTCATCGCCAGCATCTTTTAGTAATTGGCCATCTGCTGGAGCTGAAAACGAGCCGGCAATAAAGTTTAAAGGTCTATCATTTTCAATCAGATGAATTCGAATATGCCATGGATAGCAAGGCACTAAAAAGGTACGAATCGTCGTATTTGGATAAGGTCGCCACAAAGCTGTTACATAGTCTTCATGAATGGCATAATCTTCATAGCCAAAAACTGTTTCAAAATGTGTGTTTTTCTCAGAGACAGCTAAGGTATTATCAAAGGCACCCTGTTTGGGTAAAATACCGCCTTTTGCAACACTCACACCAAAAGTAGTTGAATAAACAAATTTCTCATATTTTGACTCGCCATGTGCATGCTCATGACTGTGTTGGCCGGCTGTAAAAGCTTGGACTTCTTCTCCAGTTTCGTTGTGTACCAAGAGCATACGGCTATAAGGATTGGCAATTTTTCTAGGAAATTCAGGTTGAATTTCTTTGGCATTCCAGAATGAATGGTCCTCATCTAAAGCTAACAAGATATAATTTTTCATTGCCCAATAAGGAGACCCGGGTGCGTTATAACCTTCTGCCATGACTAAATTAGGGTACCCGTAGCCAATTGTTAAAAAGCCTTCTAAAGAAAAGATGGGTTGTTGAAACCATTGACGCATATTATTTAACAAGAGGTATTTTCCATTTTCTAAAGAGAAATTTTCCCAGGTGATACCAGCAAAAATACTTGCTGAAAAGTACGCCGATTGTGCAAAACGATAAGTCAGGCTACGTCCAAACGGCAAGGAAGAGCCATCTTTGGCAAACCAATCTTTAAATGTTTTGGCAAAAATAGCACCTCTTTTTTTATAGGATTCAAGTTCAGGAATGTTTTGATTTTTAGAGAGTTTACTTAATAGAATCGCGTAATATTGCATCCCAAACGGAATATAGTAATCAATTTGATTTTCATAACCATCAAAGTACCAGCCATCTGCTAAATAATAACTCTCAATAGCTGCAAGATCTGCTTTGAATTGTTCCTCTGGTACAGGAAGATTGGCATGATCATAAAATGTATTGACTAGCAAACGAAAGAAGAGCCAGTTGGTATTGGGAATCGTATGCGTATTGATTTGATTGGTCCAAGTATATATTTTTTGCTGCTGGGTAGTTGATAAATGCTTCCAAAAACTGTCCTTGGTCAAAATTAAAAAGGTTGCTAAAGCCCCCATTTCCACAAAAAGTTGATCATAATCATGTAGTTCTCCCCAATAAAAAGGATTGTCTGCATCAGTTCCAGCAAGGATTCCTTCACAGGCAGCGTCATAATAGTTTTGATAGTCTGCTATTTTTTCTTTATGGGAAAATAAAGGGCCAAGACCCCACAAAGTTCGTAAAAATCCTTCAATATCACGTCGGTCACGATCATAGACAGAGCCTGTGTTACTTAAATGAAAACGTCCAGGCGTTTTTTGCTCTGCCATCACTTGATAAACGGGTTCTAGTAGCTCAATCAAAGAATCTTCGTAATCCTGATAGGTTTTTAAAGAATTATTTTTTAACGTTTGATTGTAATAAGCACTCATTTTTTCACTCTTTCCTAAAAAGTTTTGTTACTGCGAGTTTATCATTTTTAGAAGAGAAATAAAAGCAAGGAATTGTTCAAGTCATTAAGAGAAGTGTTCTTTTTAGTTAACTATATAGTTAATATCAACTTTACAGATAGAACATTTGATTAACTGGAAAGTTGTTTTTGAGAAGCTAATAACAATAAGCGTTGACATCCCTTACATGTCATGATAGGTTTGAAATGAACTAGGCATTAGCTAGTTTTATTTTTCCTGTTTTTAGTATTAATAAAAATAAATTAACTTTTAGGTTAATATTAATGGAGGTTATTATGACATATTATATGGATCAACAACGCAGAGAACATCCTCGACCTCAGTTTATTAGAGAGAATTGGCAGTCTTTGGATGGTTCTTGGTCTTTTTGTTTTGACGATGAAGAGCAAGGAATCTCTAAAAATTGGCAAAATGGGTTACAACAGTCACAAGAAATTTTGGTTCCATTTACTTATGAAACAAAGCGTAGTGGTATTGCAGACAGTCGTCATCATTCTGTCGTTTGGTATGAAAAAGATTTTGAAGTAACGACACTACAAACGACGAGAATTATCTTTGAAGGCGTTGATTATGCTTGTCAAATTTGGTTAAATGGCGAGCATTTGGGTTCACATCAAGGGGCCTATGAACGTTTTGAATTGCCTTTGACTTCTTTAAAAAAGGGTCAAAATAAATTAGTAGTTCGTGTCGAAGATTCCATGGCTTGTGAGCAGCCACGTGGGAAACAGCGTTGGCAAAAAGATAATTTTGGTTGTTGGTATGTCCAAACAACTGGTATTTGGAAGACGGTTTGGTTGCAAACGTATCAAAGCCCATCAGTGATTGAAAACGTGAAAATTACCCCAGATATTGATCGCGACAAAGTTATTTTTGAACCGATTGTCACTAAAAATATCCCTGATGGAATTTTAGAGATTCAATTATCTTTTGACGGAAAAGAAATCAATAAGTATCAAGGAAGTTTTCACCATCAAATGGTGCCTATTGAAATGGATACACGTCTTCAAGAAGATGCGCATTGGGGAACAAGAGAATGGCATCCTGAACACCCTGATTTGTATGATGTGACCTTTAAACTTTACGATAATTCTCATCAGTTACTAGATGAAGTAACCAGTTATTTTGGCATGCGAAAGATTGAAGTAAAAGATGGACAAATCTTATTGAATAATCGCCAATTGTATCAACGGTTGATTTTGGATCAAGGCTATTGGCCAGATTCTGGTTTGACACCTCCGAGCGTGGACGCGCTAGAATTGGATATTGATAGAACAAAAGAGCTTGGTTATAACGGCTTGCGTAAGCACCAGAAGATTGAAGATGAGCGCTTTTTGTATTTGTGTGATAAAAAAGGCATGCTTGTTTGGTCAGAAATGGCAGCAACTTATGATTTCAATGATCTTGCCATAGAAAATTTTGTGTCGGAATGGAAAAAAATTGTGCAACAAAACTATAACCATCCCTCTATTATTACGTGGGTACCTTTCAATGAATCTTGGGGTGTTCGTGACATTCAACATAATCGCAAACAACAGTTATTTACAGAAAGTATTTATTATCTGACCAAGGCATTAGATAACACACGACCAGTCATTACCAATGATGGGTGGGAACATACCATTTCTGATATTGTTACCTTGCATGATTATGAAGAATTAGGCGAAGTTTTAAAGAGTCGGTTTGGGACCAAAGAAGACTTGTTAAAAGATGGACAGCGGTATAATCAAGATCGCTACATGTTTGCGGATGGTTATGAGTATAAAGGGCAACCAATTCTCATTTCTGAATTTGGCGGTATTGCTTTTTCAAATACAAAAGAAGAACAATGGGGTTATGGTCATAAGGTGAATAATGAAGAAGAGTTCTTGAAACGATTTTCGGCTATTCATGAGGCCATTCAAAGCGCACCCTATATTGTCGGTTATTGCTATACACAGTTGACCGATGTCGAGCAAGAAGTCAATGGGTTACTTGATGTTGATCGAAAGTATAAAGTTGATAAAGACCGCATTCGGACCATTAATGAGCAAAGAAAACAGTAGAAATCCTAACAACTAATAAAACGATCAGTAATGGAGGATAGA
>DXDB01000030.1 GCA_019115705.1 Candidatus Tetragenococcus pullicola
AGTTGCGAATAACGTCCACCTAGTGTTTCGGTATTTAAAATCGTTCCATCGCTTTTCCACAAAATAATTTGTGTATTGAAACGATTGCTTGACGGACTAGTAGGTGGCACAGCTTGGTCATTTTTAGGACCCTCCAGTGGCGCGTTTCCTTGATATCGTTGGACTTCTTGATTGATTGAAAATTCGTCACGGCTCATTTCGGTAAGGGATTGATCGGTTTCTTGATAAGCCGATCGGTTCAGTAATTGTAAAATAATAAAGCCCAATAACAAAAAAATCAGAGCAAATGTAAGAAAATTGATTAGAAAAAAAGAACCACGTTGCCGTCTTGTCCATTGCTTATTCATTTTGATCACCTTTTAAGAGATAGCCAACATTTCTTAGCGTTCGTAATTGTTTTTCCACACCAGTATTTTTTAAATGTTTGCGTAAATGACTCATATAGACTTCCACAACAGTTAAAGTGGTATCAGAATCAAAGCCCCAAATCCGATCGAAAATTTGCTCTTTGGTTAAAATGATATCTTGATTTTGAACAAAGTATAAAAGTAGTTCATATTCACGGCCTTGTATAGGTAGTAATTTTTCTTGAAAATAGACCTCATTTGTCATCAAATCAAAGTGTAGCTTCTGATAATCAAGCGTACGTTCATCAAATAAACCAAGTGATCGTTTCAATAAAGCTTTCATCCGCATTACCAATTCTTCCCGATAAAAAGGTTTGGTTAAGTAATCATCGGCGCCTTTTTGAAAACCAGCGATTTTATCTTCAAGACCATCTTTTGCAGTTAAAATCAACACGGGTGTCTGTATTCCTTCTTCGCGTAACTTTGCCAATACTTCATATCCATTCATTTCCGGTAACATGAGATCTAAAATGATGAGATCATAAATACCGGATTCAGCTTCGTAAAGTCCTATCGAGCCGTCGTAAGCTTGAGTTGCCTGTCCTAATTCACTGATCATTTCCAAGATATTTTCAGATAAAGTTTTATCATCTTCTATAATTAAAAATTTAATCATGAGAAAGAGTCCTTTCTTTTTTTGCTTTAACGAATCATACCATTTTTAGTGGGAATAGAAAAAGGTTTTTCATTTAAGTTAGCCTTAAGGTTCATTCTTTATGCTTTGATCATAGTAGAACAGGAGAGGATGAATTTTATGAAATTAAAAAAAGTATTCGAACGGAAAGAGACAAAATATTTACTGACGAATCAGCAATTTACAAACTTTTTACAGGATTTAGAAAAAAGAATGATCATTGATGAATTTGGACTTCATACGATACAGTCACTCTATTATGATACCAATGATGATTACTTTATTAAACATTCCATTGAGAAACCACGCTATAAAGAAAAATTTCGAGTAAGAAGTTATGGACAAGCCTCTTCAGAAAAATTGGTGTTTTTAGAAATGAAGAAAAAAGTGAATGGCATTGTGTATAAACGGCGATTGCCACTTTCTTATGATGAATATAAACTATGGGAAGCAACGGGACTTCTTCCGGAAAAATTAGAAAAGACACAAATCGCAAAAGAAATTTCATGGTTGTTTCAAACAAATCCAGATTTACATGCGAAAGTACTGATTGCCTATGATCGTCTTTCATTCTTTTATAAAGAAGATGAAACTTTCCGAGTGACTTTCGACCAAAAGATTCGTTTTCGTAATCAGTGGTTAGAACTTGATCGGGATACCTATCAAAGTTGTGAACCGGTTGCAAAAGAAGTTGATGTTTTAATGGAGGTAAAAGCGATGGGGGCGTATCCTTTATGGTTTTCACATTTATTAGCTGATCATCACATTTATAAAGCAAGCTTTTCAAAATATGCCCAAACCTATCAACGTCATTTATTTATTCCGCAAAAAGAAATAACCTTTGTAAAAGAAAATCCAGTATGTAAGGGGGCAGTTTCCTATGTTGGCTAGTTTATTCACGGAAGGAACTGATTCGATTCAGATTCCACAATTCTTATTATGTGTCACAGCATCTTTACTTTTAGGGTTATTAGTGGCAAAGGTTCACATGTACCGAAATGTTTATACTAGAAATTTTGTGATTACTTTGGCGGTTCTACCAGTTTTAGTTCAATCGGTCATTATGTTAGTAAATGGTAATCTTGGAACAGGGGTTGCGGTATTAGGAGCATTTAGTTTGATTCGCTTTCGTTCTGTTGCCGGTGGTTCTCGTGAAATTACCAGTATTTTCTGGTCAATGGGAATTGGTCTTGCGACAGGAATGGGATATGTTGTTTATGTAATAGCTTTTTCTCTTATCGTGGCACTCTTTATTTTCGGAATCTATCACACCAACTTTGGACAACAAAGTGCAGTAGCTGAGCGTGAATTAAAAATAACAATCCCTGAAGATTTAGACTACCCGAACTTATTTGATGATATTTTTGAACGCTATAGTTATAGCTATGTAAGCCCGATAAAATTGACCGCATGGAATAAGCTTATTTTCTCCTGTATGATGAGTGTAACTTAATCAGACAGGAGGAATTTTTATTATGCGAGATCAAATCCAACAATCCATCGTGCCAGTCGAACT
>DXDB01000031.1 GCA_019115705.1 Candidatus Tetragenococcus pullicola
AACTTAGTGTAAAATTTATTGAGGTAAGGAGGTAGACTAATAAAAAAGAAACTGTTATCCTATGATAGCAATACCTCACAACAGGTACTATACAAAGGAGACAGTTTCTTATGGAATCAATTGTAGCAGAATTAGTAGAGCGAATAAAGGGGAAAGAAACATTTTTAGAAAAAGAGCAAGCAATGAGCAGCTTTTTTTCCGACCTAAATAAGAAAATCGCACACAGAGCTTTTTGTAAACTAGATGACGAGTTAACAGATGAGTGGAAGGAAAGAGGATTCAAAATCGATCGAAAAAGTGATCGAAAAGTGACGTTTCTCTTTGGAGAAGTGGATTTAAAACGAAGACGTATGAAAAATGAAGCAGGAGAAATCAGATATCCTTTAGATGAATTCCTAGGCATTCGCAAAGGCGTTCGTTATAGCTCATTGGTGTTACGCAATGTCTCGGAGCTAGGTTCCATGATGGTGTATCGTCATGTGGAAAAAGCTATTGATTGCTTGACGAGTTGGAGCATGAGCCACCAAAAAGTCCAAACCTTGATGGTCAAAACCGGCGAGATCATTAAAGCTAGAGCCACGCACGAAGCACGTTATGATGCCTTGATAGAAAAGAAAAAAGTCCCTTACCTTTATATTGAAGGAGATGGTGTAATGATCAAAGGCCAAAAGAAGAAAAAGCTTGAAATCCATCGTTTTCAAATTTGTGAAGGTAGTCGAAAAATTGGCAAACGTACCGAGTTGATCCATCCTCATTTTGTAAGCAGTATGCGCCGAAGAACGGCTCAGAAAGAGCTTACCCTTTATTTGCAAGAAACCTATGATTTAACAGATACCATCGTAATCTCCAATAGTGATGGTGGTTCAGGGTATGAACCGGAAGTTTTTGAGGAAATTTGTTTAGGGTGTAAAAAGCATGAGCATTTTCGAGATATCTACCACGTTCAACGGAAAATCAAAGAACGCTTGAACTTTGTCCCTCAGCTTCAGTCAAAAATGATGGCTGCGATTTATAGCTATGATCGTAAGAAAGTCCAAGCAGTGTTGGATACAGCGGAAAGTTTGATTGATGCCAATGAAGAACTGTGTATGGAAAATCTACGTTTGTTAGCTGGCTATATCGACCGCAACTGGATGTTTTTGAAACCAATGAAACAACGTGAGCTTCATGATCCGCAGGCTTGTTTAGGAGCCGTTGAAACCACACATCGAAAAATGACGTATCGCATGAAACGTCAAGGACGTCTTTGGACGGAGAAAGGCGCTAATGCCATAATACGTGTGATTGATAGCCTACGCAATGACGAGCTAGATGATTGGTTGAATCAATACTGTGAGCTACCCAATGAAGAAATCGAAAATCAAAAGAAATGTGAGAAAATGAGACGACTTGCATTGAAGAAGCCTAAATTTATAGCTCATGAAGGTGCCTATCAAGGACAGATAGCCTCAGGCTACGCTAAAAGCTCACCGCTTGGACAGATTTCTAAAGGATTAAGTCAATTGAGCACAACGCCAAGTTACTTGTAATGAAAATAAAAAATAGGATGATACAAATCAATCAGGCTTTCGGTAACGGGTTGTCCTTGCCTAGAATAGGCGAAGCGTACACTTGACCTGCCGTAAAAATGGCTTACACTGGACATTTGAGGGAGCAGTTTTGAGCTTGATGCTTTCGTATAACTGGGCGCCCTTACAGAGAAGGCAAGCTATTTTGTAGGCATGTCAAGTGCTATTCGGAAGCCAGCGCCAAATATGGCTGCAAGGTTATTTGTAGATTCTAAGGTTTTATGAAAAAAAATAATAATCAAAAATAAATAACACCTGTTAGTGGGGCTTTAAAATTAAGTTAAAAAAGTTACCTCAAAAAACTTGACACATACAACTTCAAATTCATTTTGGTATTCTTTCTTTACTTTCTGTATAATGAAAATGAAAGGGAGACTATCATGCATTCACTACAACAATTATTAGAAGAAAAATTTGGTTATACGAATTTTCGTAAAGGCCAAGAAGCAATCATCCAAAAAGTCTTGGATCACGAATCTGTGTTAGGAATCATGCCAACCGGTGGCGGGAAATCAATTTGTTATCAATTGCCGGCTCTTATGTTAGAAGGATTGACATTAGTGGTTTCTCCATTGATTTCGTTGATGAAAGATCAAGTGGATAGCTTAAACGAGATGGGAATTAAGGCGGCCTATATCAATAGTTCATTGACCTATCCTGAAATTAAAGAGCGCTTGTATGAAGCTGCCAGTGGGAGAATCAAACTTTTATACATTGCCCCCGAACGATTTGCTTCAGAAGATTTTCAACGGCTATTAAAAAATGTAGCCATTGCCTTTGTGGCTATTGATGAGGCCCATTGTATCTCTCAATGGGGACACGATTTTCGACCTAGTTATCTAGAATTGGCCGAATCTTTAAAAAAAATAGAACCACGGCCTGCAATTATTGCTTTAACGGCGACGGCAACGCCACAAGTTTCCAAAGATATCTGCCAATTGCTTGATATTCCTGAAAGTAACCAAGTGAAAACGGGCTTTGCTAGAGAAAATTTAGCCTTTCAAGTGATCAAAGACCAAAAAGACACGTATTTATTACAATATCTAAAAGTTAATAAAGACCAATCAGGTATTATTTATGCTAGTACCAGAAAAGAAGTGGAACGTATCTATGCCATTTTAAAACATGCCGAGCTTTCGGTGGGGCGTTACCATGGTGGTTTGACAGAAGAGGAACGTTCTGAAAATCAAGAAGCTTTTCTTTTTGATCGTCTCCAAGTGATGGTAGCGACTAATGCTTTTGGAATGGGGATTAATAAAAGCAATGTCCGTTTTGTGATTCATGCACAAATTCCTGGAAATATCGAATCTTATTATCAAGAAGCAGGCCGAGCTGGTCGCGATGGCTTAGCAAGTGAAGCCATTTTATTGTATGCACCACGTGATTTGCAGATTCAAAAATTTTTTATTGAACAGTCTGAAAGTACGCAAGAGTATAAACACCATGAGTATGATAAATTGCGTGCAATGAACCAGTATGCCCATACGCAATCTTGTTTGCAAACTTACATCTTACATTATTTTGGTGAAGAAGGTAGAGATTGTGGTCGATGTAGCAATTGTTTAGATGATCGTGAGGCAGTCGATATTACAGAAGATACACAAAAAATATTATCTTGTGTGAAGCGGATGGGAGAGCGTTTTGGAAAATCCTTGGTTAGTCAGGTACTTACAGGATCTAACAATCAACGCATTGAACAATGGCATTTTAACCAATTGACAACTTATGGCCTTATGAAAGAAAAGTCGCAAAAAGAAGTCAGTCAATTAATCGATTATTTAACAGCAGAACGTTATTTGCAACCTTCAGAAGGTCAATTTCCTTTACTGACTGTACCGGCTAAAGGAGTCGCAGTTCTTTTGGGAAAACAAAAAGTTTTTCGAAAACAGGCATCAGTCAAACAATTAGTTATCGATGACGAGCTCTTTGATAAATTAAGGACGCTACGACGTGACTTGGCGCAAGCACAAAATATGCCTCCCTACATTGTTTTTTCAGATAGTACTTTGAAAGAAATGGCTGAGAAAAGACCACAGAACACCTTAGAAATGCTTCAAATAAAGGGAGTTGGTCAAAGCAAATTGACAAAATATGGCGAAGATTTTTTGGCTGTTTTAACACAAAAGGAGGATTAGTAGATGTCTTTTTTTGGAAAAATTGATTTTAATGAACTGTCCGAAACTGATCGGGCCATCTATCATTTCATGTCGAGTAACAGTGACAAAATTCCTTATATGCGGGTACGCGACATTGCCAAAGAATCGCATACCTCAGCGTCTTCGGTGATGCGCTTTATACGTAAAATCGGTTATGAAAGTTTTACGGAATTTCGGACGCAGTTTAAAGTTCCTACAACGGATCAAGAGGATTTGTTGGCGGGAAAAGAGGCGTTGGAGCGCCAGCATTTTCCTAAAAATATTGAGGCAACGATTTGGCAAATCGCGGAAAAAATTCTTGAAAGTGAAAATATTATTTTTTTCGGCATGGGTGCCTCTGGGTCGATGTGTGATTATGCCGCTAGACGTTTTGCGACAGTGGGCTGTAATAGTTTTGCCTTAACTGATCCGACATACCCTATTTCAGGAAAGCTTTTTAATACGACAGATAACGTGTTTATCACCTTATCCATTACTGGCATGACGACAGAAATCGTAGAAGTTGTCAATGGTTTTCGCAATCGAGGAGACTATACTATAGTAGCCATTACTGGCGATGTCAACAGTACCTTGGCTCAAATGTCAGATCATGTGTTATCGTATCAAACGACAGTTAAACGAATTCATCACTATGAAGACTTAACGACACAAATTCCGGCTGTTTTTTTGATTGAATCGTTAGCGGAGGCGGTTTATCGATTGACAAAAAAAGAATCGCATTAAGTTGGTACAGATTGTGCCACAATTGAAGATTTTACCTATTTCAAGAGACGAGGACCATTCTTACACCACTTCTTTTTTTTATTGGAATTTGTTCGTATACTAAAGGAGGAGTCATCGTAAAAATGAAGTATTATTCGCCTGGTAAGCGAATGAATCCAAAAGGGTACTAAAACGAGGAGGAAGTTGACATGGAAAAAACATTTTCCAATAATTTTTTATGGGGGGGTGCCGTTGCCGCACATCAAGTAGAAGGCGCGTGGAATGAAGATGGCAAAGGCATTAGTACAGCAGATGTTATGACAGCAGGAGCCAATGGAGTGGCCCGTAAAATCACAAAAGGGATTGTTCCTGGAGAAAACTACCCCAATCATGAAGCAATTGATTTTTATCATCGCTATAAAGAAGACATCGCCTTATTTGCCGAAATGGGGCTAAAAGCATTTCGAACGTCCATAAATTGGACCCGAATTTTCCCAAATGGCGATGAAAGCGAACCTAATGAAGCAGGTTTGCAATTTTATGACGACCTTTTTGATGAATTGCTAAAAAATGGCATTGAACCAGTTGTGACTCTTTCTCATTTTGAGTTGCCTTATCACTTATATGAAACATATGGTGGGTTTCGAAATAAAAAGTTAATCAATTTTTTTGTCCATTATGCAAAAACTGTTATGACTCGTTATAAAGATAAAGTGAAGTATTGGATGACATTTAATGAAATAAATAATCAAGCAGATGGGCAAAGTCAGTTACATACCTGGACCAATTCTGCTATTTTATTGGAAGAAGACGAAAATCATGAAGAAGTTATTTTTCAAGCAGCAATCAACGAGTTGATTGCTAGTGCGAAAGTTGTCACATTAGGTCATGAAATCAATCCTGACTTTCAAATTGGCTGTATGATGGCTTATGTCCCAGTGTACCCTTACTCAAGTAAACCAGAGGATCAAATGGCGACTTTAAAAGTAATGAATCGTCGGTTTTTTTACAGTGATATCCATGCTCGTGGCTACATTCCTGAATATGCATTAAAAGATTGGGAAACTAAAGGATACCGGATTCAGATTACTGAAGCAGAAAAAGAAACTTTAAAAAAAGGCACCGTTGATTATATCGGTTTTAGTTATTATATGTCTGGTGCAGTAACGACAGTTGAAAATGTCTCTGGGGGAAAAATCCCAGACTTTCCACAAGCAAAATGGACTGATAATCCTTATGTCAATGCTAGTGATTGGGGCTGGCAAATTGATCCGGTTGGCCTGCGTTATATTTTAAATGTGGTTTATGAACGGTATCACCTCCCCTTGTTCATTGTTGAAAATGGCTTTGGCGCCTATGATAAAGTGGAAACAGATGGAACGATTCATGACCCTTATCGCATCGATTACCTCAAGGCTCACATCGAGCAAATGAAGTTAGCTGTTACCGAAGATGGTGTTGATTTAATGGGCTATACCCCCTGGGGCATCATCGACTTAGTTAGTTTTGGTACTGGAGAAATGGAAAAACGCTATGGTATGATTTATGTCGATAAAGATAATCGAGGGCATGGCACGCTCAACCGATCAAAAAAAGATTCGTTTGCTTGGTATCAAAAAGTAATTGAAAGCAATGGTGAAAAATTATAAAGAAAAAAATCACGATGGTACGATAAGTACCAGCGTGATTTTTATTTCAAATAAGCGAAACGTGTACCATCAACAACAGATTACTTGTAAATGTAACCGTTTTGATTTATTGTGTATTTATAAAATAAAAACGTTTTTATAAGAGGGAAGTATGAAAAATAGAGTAACGATTCATGATGTGGCAAAAGAAGCGGGTGTTTCGATTGCGACAGTGTCTAAAGCATTAAATGACATCAATGTGGTTAAACCAGCAACAAAAGCGCGCGTGCTTGAAGCAGCAAAACGCTTGCATTATGTTCCAAACGTCATGGGAAAACAATTAAAATCAGGAGAAACCAAAATGTTGGGTTTTTATACCAACACAATTAGTGGACCTTATTTTAGTCCGTTAGTTGAAGCTATCGCAAAAGAAGCAGAAAAACTTGGCTATGGCGTCAATGTATTCATTACTTCAGATAAGCAAGTAATCATAAATAGTATCATGGGCAATGTTGTAGATGGCATCATCGGTTTTGAAGATTTGATTGATGAACAAGACATTGCAGCCATTGAACATGAACAAATCAGTGCCGTTTTTATTGATCGGAAAACAACCAGAAAGACGGTTGGTAGTGTGGTTTTTGATTCTTTCACAACAGGAGAAAAAGCTACCAATTATCTTTTAAGCCAAGGACACAAACGAATTGCTTTTGTCAGTGGGTTTCAAGGTGTTTACGATAGTGACGAACGTTTTGCAGGTTATTGTAAGGCTTTAAAACTGGCTGGAATTCCTCTAGAAAAAGAGCTGTTATTAGAAGGGAAGTTTGAAGAAAAAGCAGCGTTTCAAGCAGTTGAGAACTTTTTAACTCAGCAGAAAAACAACTGGCCAACTGCCTTTTTGGCAGGAAATGATTTAAGTGCGATTGGGATTGTCAAAGGGTTAAAAGCTTTAAACTATAAAGTACCACAAGATTTCAGTGTGATGGGATTTGATGGCATCGATTTGTTGGAGTATTTCGAGCCAAAGCTTACAACCATAAAAAATCCAATCGAAGAGCAAGGAAGACTTGCTGTTCACCATTTAGTAGATTTGATTGATAACAAGACACAAGGGAAATCATTTGAACTAAAAGGGCGTTTGGTAGAAGGAAAATCAGTCAAAAAGTGTGAGAGGAAATGAAGGATATGTATATTGGCATCGATGTCGGAGGAACAAGTATCAAGTATGCGCTAGTCAATGAGAGAGGAGAAGTGTCAGAACGGGCATTTATGCCCACCAGTTTAGAAAAAAAATCCTTTCTTTTTGATCTAGTCAAAATCATCCGTGATTTTCAAAAAAAAAATAAAAATATCAAAGGAGTTGGTATTAGTGCTCCGGGGGTAATTCAAAAAGATGGGAAAATGACCACAGCTGGAGCCATCAAGTCGTTATATGGTATCAATTTAAAAGATGAAATCGAGCAACAGATAACACTTCCTGTTTTTGTAGAAAATGATGCCAATGCAGCTGCAATTGCTGAGAATTGGATCGGAAATGCCCAAGGAATAGAGAACTACCTATGTGTCGTTTTAGGGACAGGAATGGGTGGAGGAATTGTCATAAATGGTGAGGTTTATCGTGGCCGTCATGGCATGGCCGGTGAGTTTGGCTGGATGATGATTGATCGACTACCCAAAAAAGGAGATATTGAAGTCGTGTCTTTGAATCAACGAGCCGCCGTGGTTGGTGGTTTGTGTTATCGGTATAACCAAGCCATGAAAAAGATAAATCCAGAGTTTCAAAAGATTACCGATGCAAGAGTAATTCTGGAACAAGAGGATTCCAATGAAATCGCTAAAAAAATTCTTCAACAGTTTTATGAGGATTTGTCTATGGGAATAATGAATTTAATTAGTTGTTTTGACCCAGAAGTCGTTTTAATTGGTGGAGGGATCAGTGAGAATGATCATTTTTTTGAACGTTTGACACAAACCCTAGAAACAATGGAAAAAAGGCACGGCAGCATTGCCTTTTTGAAAGAAAAAGGGATGGCCTCTATTGAGCAAACCAAACTAGGAAATGATGCCGGTTTGATTGGTGCAGTGTATCAAATTCATAAATTGGTAAAGAAAAATTAAAATAAAAACGTTTTTATTTTAATTTTTGTTAATTGAAAACGGTATTAACAGAAGAAGGAGGCAACAAAATGGAGGAAACAAAGAAAGAATCTGTTTCAGGTAAAAATAAAGTATTTCAATGGATTCGAGATTTTTTTGAACAATGGGAATTACAAACGATGGTTTGGCCAGCCATCATTTTTATGATCATTTTTAATTTTATTCCCATCTACGGGTTAACGATTGCTTTTAAACGCTATACGGTGATTGATTCATTAGACACCGCTCCTTGGGTAGGACTTGATAATTTCCGTATTATCCTAAATGATAAATTTTTCTGGCATTCTGTGGTCAATACATTGGGAATTAGTTTTTTAAAATTAGTCATTGGTTTTGTACTACCAATCATCTTAGCTATTTTGATTTTTGAATTGCGTCAAGGTCCATTTAAGAAACTTGTTCAAACGATTTCATATATGCCTTATTTCTTATCGTGGATTGTACTAGGCGGGATGTTAATCAATTGGTTGTCAACAACGGGCTTATTAAATACCATTCTTTCAGGATTAGGCTTTCAAGTGAACCATCAAAACTACCTTTTATCAGCTGATAAATACTGGTGGATTGCGGTGCTTTCGGATATTTGGAAAAATACTGGTTGGGGGACCATTCTTTATTTAGCGACCATGTCTAAAATCGATCCGACTTATTATGAGGCTGCAAAGATAGACGGAGCAACGCGGTTTCAACAAATTACCAAAATTACTTTGCCAATGTTAAAAGGAATTGTCAGCTTGAATCTTATTCTAACAATCAGTGGGTTATTGGGGTCTAATTTAGACCAGACCATGGTATTAATGAATAATCAAAATCAAAGGAAGGCCGAAGTTATTAATTCCTACGTGTATCGCATGGGGATTGCACAAGGAGATTTCTCCTATGCAACGGCTGTTGGATTGGGAGTATCTATTATTTCGGTTATTTTATTAGTGCTATCCAATCAATTTACTAAACGAATCAACGACAATCAATCGGTGTTGTAAGGAGGTAAAAACATGGAAAGAAAAACAATGAAAAAAGATACAGATAGTCGTGTTTTCGATATTATTAATGTCGTCATTTTGACACTTTTTACTTTATTAATCGTCGTTCCTTTATGGAATATCGTCGTTTCTTCTTTTGCATCAGGGCAGGCTTTAGCCAAAGGTGATTTTATATTTTGGCCATCCAAACTTTCCCTTGAAAACTATCGTTCAGTATTTCGAGACCATTCTATTTATCGAGCTTTCTTTATTTCCATTTCAAAGACGGTTATTGGAGTGGTGACTCACGTTTTCTTTTGTGCCATGATGGCCTATGCGATGAGTAAGGCGAATTTAAAAGGGCGCAAGCTTTATTCAGCTATGGGTATTATTACCATGTTTTTTTCTGGTGGGATGATCCCTATGTATTTATTGCTAAGAGAACTTGATATGCTCAATAGTTTTTGGGTGTATATCATTCCGGCCTTATTAAGCTATTACGATGTTATCATCTTAATGAATTTCTTTCGAGATGTACCGCCTTCACTAGAAGAATCGGCTATGATGGATGGCGCTGGTCAATGGCGGATTTTTTTACAAATATATCTGCCACTATCAAAACCTGCTTTAGCAACCATTGCCTTGTTTAATGGTGTAAACCAATGGAATGATTTTATGACCGCTAAATTATACATTACCGATAAAACTTTGTATCCCTTACAAATGAAACTATACGAGATCATTGTTCAATCACAAACCCAAGGAATGCAAAACATAGGCACAGCGGTAGCACAAAGCACCACAAAAGGCGTCCAATTAGCAACAATTGTCGTGACAACAATCCCTATTTTAGTGATTTATCCCCTTCTTCAAAAGCATTTTATTGCTGGTATGATGGTCGGGGCTGTAAAAGAATAAAAATAAAAGGAAAAGAGGAAAACCAGATGAAACACAAGATGTTAGTTAGTGGGGTAACACTTCTTAGTGCAGTTTTAGTTTTGGGAGCTTGTGGAAGTAGTGGTGATAAAAAAGGAAGTAAAGAAAAAAAGTCCGTTGAAATTGACCTTTCTGATCGTTATGAATTGGATCCTAGTACACCAGCCTGGCAGTTAGATAAAAAAGAGGAAGTGACCGAACTCACTTGGTATGTAAATGCCGATTGGTGGAATGATGAGTGGGGCAAAGACGTTGTTACTAAACAAATTGAAAAAGATTTAAATGTAAAAATAAAGTTCATCAAAGGCGATGACACCAATCTAAATACCATGTTTTCAAGTAATGACATGGCCGATATCGTAACCGTATTTGATTCGAACTCACAAGTCGCCAGAAAAGCTGACAGTTGGGCCTATTCTTTGGATGATTTAGCTGAAAAATACGATCCATACTGGAATGAGGTCGCTGCCGAAGATACGATGAACTGGTTCCAATTAAGTGATGGCAAAACATATGGCTATCCTGATTATTCCAATACCGCAGACGATTATGAAAGTGGTTTAATTCCAGCAAACACCAATTTTTTGATTCGGAAAGATGTCTATGAAGCACTTGGAGAACCTGACTTTGGAAAACCGGATGAATTTTTACAAACCTTAAATGATATCAAAGAAAAATATCCCGATTTGATTCCTTTTGGCTTTAATGCCTTTGGAGATAGCGCAGGTTCTTTAGGCGATGTCTTCCAAGATTTTTTGGGTGTTGACTTAGAAACAACAGACGGTGAGTTTTACAATCGTAATTTAGATGAAGAATATTTAAGTTGGTTGAAGACGTTGCGTCAAGCTCATGAAGATGGCAATATTTCCGATGATAGTTTTTCCGATGATGGCACGGCCTTTGAAGAAAAAGTAAAATCAGGTCAATATGCAACGATTATGGCTGGTGGTACTGCGCAAATGAGTGGCTTTATGCAAAGTTGGTTGACACAAGATAAAGAGGCACAATACATCGGTATCGATGGTCCACAAAGTAGCCAAGGAAATGAGCCCAAACTCAACCAAAGTGGTATTACTGGTTGGATGATTAATTATATTAGTAAAACTTGTAAAGAACCAGCCAAAGCGATGCAACTCTTTACTTATTTACAAAGTGAATATGGTGGAGTTTTGACAACGTTTGGTGTAGAAGGAGAAACTTTCCAATACGATAATGAAGGAAAAATTGAACTGCTTCCAGAAGTTCAAAAGATAAAAGATGATGAAGCCGATCGGTATAAAAAAGAATATCGTTTAAGTGAATTTATCTTCTTTGGACACGACAAGTATCAGGGGATGGCAAGTGAAAGTATGCAAACTCCGGCTTTGATTCAACCAAGAGAATGGGGCGAAGGAAAGCTATATCCTCACTTTATTTTAGAAAATATCAGTCCAGACCCAGGTACTCAAGAAGCTAGAAATTTAACGGCTATTGATACCAATTGGTATACAACACTGGTTAGTTTGATTCGTTCAGATTCAGAAGAAGAATTTGATCAAACAGTAGAAGCTTACAAAAACTTTTTAGATGAGAATGGTTGGCAAGACATTGTGACGATTCGTAACGAAAAAATGCAGGAAAACAAAGAAAAATTAGGTATCGAATAAGAAGGAACAACTTACCAGTGGAAACTATTATCCACTGGTAAGAAATGATTCTTTCCATGTATGAAAAAGGGGATTAGAGATGAAAAAAATCGTTGCACTTGATGGTGAGGTATACTTGTTTTTAAGCAAAATGTATGAGTTAGTCATCGTTAATGTTTTCGTTTTGCTTTTTAGTCTACCCATAATCACAGTGACCGGGGCTTTGATCACAGGATTTCAACTTTTAGCAATGCCTCAAGTAGAAAAGAAAAATTTACCCAAATTATTTTTTAAAAAATTTAAAGAAAACAGCCGGCAGTCATTCAAAATAGAAGGGATTATTATTGGTTTGCTACTTTTTTGTGGTGGACTCGTAAAGTTTTCTTATCAAACGCCTTTACGTTTTTTGAGTTTATTACTTCTAGCGTTCGCCATTCTCTTTTGTAATACGCTGATTTTGACAATGGCTAATCAAAAGAAGTTTCATTCTTTTAGGGAAACAATGATGTATAGTGCTTTTTTGACTATTCACTATACAGGCTACTTGTGCCTTGGGACGACCGCTTTTTTAATCACCTTTTTAATTCCAGTATTCTTACCAAAGATTATGTTTTTATGGTTTTTCCTAGGCCTAAGTTTTCCAATGTTTCTCCAAGAAAAAATAGTGTGTTTTTGCGAAAAACACATGTCTGATCGTATGCAACTAGAGAAAGGAGCGATGTAGGTGACGGTTCATTTTTTTAGAACAACCAATAAAAACGATTTGTTTCAAGAAGTGACAGTTGAAAAAACGTCCAATCATACGGATGTGCTTTCTTTAGATTCGGCTCAATATGGACAAACAATCGATGGGTTTGGCGCTTCTTTTACTGATTCATCAGCCTTTCTTGTTGATGAAGTTATCGATGAGAAAGAAAAAGTGATGCAAAAGCTTTTTGATCCAAAAGAGGGAATCGGTCTATCTATTCTACGTAATCCGATGGGTGCTTCTGATTATGCTCGAACAATTTATAGTTACGATGACCAGGTAGAAGGCAAGACTGATCTTAACTTGAAACACTTTTCTATTAATCATGATCGAAAAAGTATCTTACCATTAACAAAATGGGCCCAAGCTTTAAATCCAGAACTAAAAGTGTTTGCTTCACCGTGGAGTGCACCCGGATGGATGAAAGACAGTCAAAAAATGGTCACTGGACGTTTACAAAAAGAATACTATCCAGTATATGCTCAATATTTTGTCAAGTTTATCGAGGCTTATCAAAAAGAAGATGTTCCTATTTATGCAGTAACCCCTCAAAATGAACCTTTATATGAACCGGAAAACTATCCTGGAATGTTTTTTCCAGCAAAAGAAGAAGCAACCTTTGTTCAGAGTTACTTAAAGCCAGCTTTAAAAAAAGCAGGGTTGCAAACGAAAATTTTTGGGTATGACCATAATTGGGACCGTGTTGATTATCCCTTTGAACTTTTGGACCGTGCGTATGATGCTTTTGATGGTATTGCCTGGCATTGGTATGGTGGCTTCCCTGCCTCACAATCACGCGTTAGTCATTACTTTTCTGAAAAAGAAATTCATTTTACGGAAGGGTCAGGTGGCGACTGGATTCCAGCTTTTGAACCAGCTTTTTCGAATTTGATTTGTCAAGGAATTGAAATATTGCGGCATGGTTCAAAATCGTTTGTTTTATGGAATATTGCTTTGGATGAAAAAAATGGTCCGACCGTTCCCAATTTTGGAAGAAGTACCTGTCGTGGCCTCATTGCAGTTAATCAAAAAACAAAAGCCTATGAATATACGCTTGATTATTATGGATTGGCTCATTTTAGTAAATATATTCGTCCCGGTGCGAAAAGAATTGTTACCAAACAAACGAAATCGTTAAAAAATGTGGCTTTTAAAAACGTGGATGATTCCTTTGTTGTCGTGCTTTTTAATGACAGTTCTTCAGAAAAGAAAGTACTGATTACGGATTCGAAAAAGAATTTGGGAATCATGACACTACCCGCTAAATCAGCCGGAACTTTCTTTCAATCCAACAAAACAGAATAGTATTTTGAAAACACCGAACAAAAGCCTTGAATCAATATATTCAGGGCTTTTGTCAATGGGATAGAAAAAAGACTTCAATGAAAAAGTTATCCGTGTATACTAGTAGAAAAGGAGGATTTTTTTTGGATAATGAAACTATCAAACGGTATCGTAAAGAAAACAAAGAAGCCGAAAAAAATGCCATTGTTTTTACAGGCTCTTCATTGATGGAACAGTTTCCTGTCGAAGCATTGTGGAAAAAAGCAAAGCAAAATGGAAAAGTCTTTAATCGAGGAGTTAGTGGCTTTGATACCACGGAATTTTTACAAGTCATAGACACGGTAATTTTTGATCTCAAGCCAAGAATTTTAGTGATAAATATTGGCACGAATGATTTAAATGATCCTAATTACCAACAAGAGACACTGCTTAAAAGGATTGAACAACTATTTGAACAAGTTAAAAAAAGGTTACCACATTGTCGTCTGATATTTTTAGCTTTTTACCCTGTAAATGAAGAAAAAATGTTACGGCTTGGAAGAAAAGAAACTTGGTTATTAGAAGCAAGTAAAAAGCGTAATAATAAGCAGCTGATGCAAGCAAATCAAGCGATAGCCTCTCTTTGCAAACAGTTTTCTTATGAATTCGTAGATGTCAATAAGAATTTAAAAGATGAAAAAGAACAATTAAAAGCCTCCTATACTAGCGATGGAATTCACTTGTATTCTGCTATTTATAACGATATTTTTCAAGAGCTTTTAAATAAAATCGACTTTGAAAGGAAGAATAAAAATGATCGAAACACTAAAGAATAATCCCCAACAAGTTGGTAATTCGCGGCTAGTTCCTGACGTGACTTTTTCAACAAAGACGGGAAAAGAATTGAAAATGCAACTGCTTATTCCTTGGTCTTTTGAAATGGATTCTAGCCAAGTTTATCCAACTGTTATTTTTTTGCAAGGAAGTGGTTGGACTTTTCCAGATGTTACTTATGAATTACCACAATTAGCTGAATTTTCACGTCAAGGGTATGTGGTGGCAACAATCACTCACCGTAGTTATTTGGATGGAGAGGCAATGCCGGCTTTTTTGGAAGATAGTAAAACAGCTATTCGTTTTTTACGAAGTCACTGGAAAGAATATGGGGTCAATCCTGAAAAAATTGGATTTTGGGGAACCTCTTCTGGCGGAAATACAGCACAACTAGTAGCCCTTACTGGGGATGACCCTCGCTACCAAACATCAGAGTGGAGCAATGTATCCGATCAAATTTCTTGTGCAGTTTCTTGTTTTGGCCCAACTGATTTAAATGAGCTATATCAAGAAAGCGGGAAGCAGTTTGAAGAAGGAAATGAGCAAAGAATTCAGCAAATGTTAGGTGGTAGCCTTTCACAAAAGCAAGAATTGATTCAGGCGATGAGTCCTATAAAAATCGTGGATGATCGGAAAACAGAGTGTCCGCTTTTTCTATTACATGGAACAGCAGATCGTGTGGTCCCTTGTCAGCAATCGGAGCAAATGTTTGACAAAGTGACGCAAGCTGGTATTTTGTCACAGTTATTATTAGTAGAAGGGGCAGATCATGAAGGGGATTTTTGGTCAGAAGCTGTCTATAATCGAATTCTTCATTTCTTTGATTCCTATTTAAAATAAACAAAATTAGCACTCGAACACTCAGAGTGCTAATTTTTTGACATTTAACAGAAAACTGACTACAATAGACTTGTAAGGTTGAAAAGGGCCTTATGGATCGATTGAAAAAAGTTGTAGCCTGCAAAAGGATTGCCATATCTTTGCAGCAAGGAAAATTTTGAAAGGAAGGATTTACCATGGCAAACATTACACCAAGAAACAATAATTTCATGTCAGGAGACCGATTTTTTGACAATTTCTTCACAAATTTTATGGGAAATGACAATTTTCAAGTCGATATCAAAGAAAAAGACAACAGTTATGAAGTAAAAGCCGATTTGCCTGGCTTTGATAAAGAAAATTTAGATGTTGACTATGACGATGGAATCTTGACCATTGCCGCAAACCGCAGCAGTGTGACAGAAGATAAAGATGAAGAAGGCAACTTCTTACGAAAAGAACGCAGTAGTCAATCTTATCGCCGTCAATTTATGCTAAAAGGAATCGATGAAGAAAAAATCGAAGCCAATTTTAAAGATGGTGTCTTAAACTTAGAATTACCAAAAACAAGTAAAGAAGACAAAGAAAAAAAGAGAATCACTATTCAATAATCTTAAAAAATGAAGGAAAAGGACTAGAAAGATGACTTTCTAGTCCTTTTTGAGTGGGCAAGGACATATATTTTTGAACAATGCTTGGTGAAATTGTTTATGAAAATGCAGTTATGCGATATAGAGTTTGAAGATCATTTATCAAACAAACGCCGCTCGGATGTAAGGTGTACTCTTATTACCATTTTTTAAATAAGGTAATCATTTTGACTTGTGTTATAGTATAGATGGAAATTTAAAACGAAATCAAGTAAAGGAGTAAACATATGGGGCGAGTTTTTTCTTTGCAAGGATCAATGGCTGTCGGCAAAACAACAGCATTAAAACTTATTGAGCAAGTGACTACTTATCATATAAGTTTTGAAGAAAATCAACAAGTAATCAAAGCAATAAACAGACGTCAATTAGACAAGAATAATCAAAAAGACTATCTTGAAATCCAAAAGCTTTGGATCAAAGAAGAAATTGTTCGTTGGCAAAACAATCAAAAGTATCCCATCACACTCCAAGATTTCGGAGCGGAGGAAATTGAGTTTTATACTTTAAATTATCCACTGTCTTTACACAAAAACTGGAAAGTCGAACACTCGTTAAATAAACCTTTACAGCAATTGAAACGTTGCCAACCAGAGCGTATTTTATTTTTAGATGCTCAAGATACTATTTTAGAAAAAAGAAAACAAACAGATTCCTTACGTTCACGTAGCTTTTTTGATTACCAATTGAAACATTTGCTGCCATTAAAGCGTGACTGGTTTTCCAAAAAAGAAAATGTTGATTTCTTAGATGTTTCTTATTTGACTAAAGAACAAACAGCTAAACAAGTCGTACTTTGGCTAGAAAGGCAGATCAAAAATGACGAAAAAAATAAGCTTTCGTAAAGCTCAAAATACAGATGCACCGATTATTCGAGGCTTTTGGGCAAATCCTAAAATTATGGCTCCCATCGGATTTCCTCTGGGGTTGAAAAAGACAACGAAACAAGTAGAGGAATCGATAGCCGGCTACGACCACCCAGATGCGGCCTTCTTGCTTATTTTGGATGAAGAAAATGAACCAATTGGAGAATTTTGTTTTGAACGTTTGAATGAACGTGTATTTCAATTTGATATTAAAATCGGTAATGTAGATAAACAGGGATATGGCTATGGATTTGCTGCGGTAGAAAAAGGGATTGCTTTGATCTTTAAAAATTTTACCTGTCAACAAATTCAACTGGATGTGAATGCAACAAATAATGTCGCGTTAAATTTATATGAAAAAGTCGGTTTTCAAATAGTTCAAAAACATGTGAATAGTTGGGTAGATCAACAAAATAAACGCCGAGATAGCATTGAACTGACTTTGACGAAAAAAGCTTGGCAAACTAATAAGAATTGTCTTGTTGAATAAAATGATGATTTGGTAAAAACCATCTTTTCAATAACTAGCACTGTAAAAAATCGTCTTTTTCGATTATACTAACTAAGTGGAGACGATGGAGGGGAAACAATGGCCCAGTTATTTTTTAAATATGGCGCGATGAATAGTGGAAAATCGATTGAAATTTTGAAAGTTGCCCATAATTATCAGGAACAAAATAAACCAGTCGTTTTGATGACGAGTGGATTGGATACAAGAGATGGTATTGGACAAATTGCTAGCCGTATTGGTTTAAAAGAAGCAGCTGTGCCTATTTTTGAGGAAACAGACATATTTGATGTAATCAAACATTTAGAGTTTAAACCATTTTGTGTGTTAATCGATGAGGCACAATTTTTAAAGAAAGAACATGTCCTAGCACTGACAAAAATTGTAGATGAATTACATATTCCAGTCATGGCCTTTGGATTAAAAAATGATTTTCGCAATGAACTTTTTGAAGGTTCTAAGTACTTGTTATTATATGCGGATAAAATCGAAGAGATGAAGACAATCTGTTGGTTTTGTCATAAAAAAGCAATCATGAATTTGCATTATATAAATGGAGTTCCTGTTTATGAAGGAACCCAAGTGCAAATTGGTGGCAATGAGGCGTACTATCCAGTATGTCGCCATCATTACTTTCATCCCGAAATAAAAGAGAATGAATAAAAATCGCAGAGAAAAACTGCTGCATAAGGAGAAATGAATATGTACGACCAGTTACAAGCAATTGCCGATCGTTATGAGGAACTCAATGAATTATTGAGTGACCCAGAAGTGATTTCAGATACCAATCGCTTTATGAAACTTTCTAAAGAAGAAGCCGATCTTCGTGAAACTGTTGGTGTTTATGAACGCTATAAAAAAGTCGTTCAAGGTATCTCAGATGATGAAGAATTGCTTAGTGAAAACTTAGAAGAAGAAATGGCTGACTTAGCTAAAGAAGAGTTGGCTGATTTAAAAAATGAAAAAGATGAATTGGAAGAAAAAATTACTATTTTGTTATTACCGAAAGATCCTAATGATGATAAAAATATTATCATGGAAATCCGGGGAGCAGCAGGTGGGGATGAAGCGGCCTTATTTGCTGGTGACTTATTTAACATGTACCAACACTATGCTGAATCACAAGGGTGGAAAGTGGAGGTCATGGATGCCAATGTGACAGGCATTGGTGGCTATAAAGAAGTCATCATGATGATTACCGGTGATAATGTTTATTCTAAATTAAAATATGAAAGTGGCGCGCATCGTGTACAACGTGTGCCTTCTACAGAATCACAAGGACGCATCCATACGTCTACAGCAACGGTTGTCGTGATGCCTGAAGCTGAAGAAGTCGAACTAGATATTGAGGATAAAGACATTCGGACCGATATTTATCATGCCTCAGGTGCTGGTGGTCAGCATGTCAATAAAACGGCATCTGCAGTACGCCTGACACATATTCCAACCGGCATCGTAGTGGCGATGCAAGATGAACGCTCTCAAATCAAAAACCGCGAAAAAGCGATGAAGGTGTTGCGCGCGCGAGTCTATGACAAGATTCAACAAGAAGCGCAAAGCGAATATGACGCAAATCGAAAATCTGCCGTGGGAACAGGCGACCGCTCAGAACGAATTCGTACTTATAACTTCCCGCAAAACCGTGTGACCGACCATCGTATTGGGTTAACCATTCAAAAATTGGATAAAATTTTAGGTGGCGAGCTCGATGAAATTATTGATGCTTTAATTATTTATGACCAAACGTCAAAATTAGAAGAGATGAACAATGGCTAAAACCTATCGAGAAGTCCTAAAGTGGGCTTCTTCTTTTTTAGAGAGTCAGGATAAAGAAGGTCATGCAATTTTTTATCTCTTCTTGCATAGAAAAAATTGGCAAATGACCGATTGGTTGCTGCACATGAATGAGGTTATCACGTCACAAGCTGAAAATCAGATCAAAACAGATATTGATTTGTTATTAACGGATATGCCACCTCAATATTTATTGGGATACGAAGAATTTTTTGGGCGAAGATTTAAAGTAACCCATGACACCTTGATTCCGCGTCCTGAAACTGAAGAATTGGTTGATTTATGTTTGAAACAAAACATAAGCAGAAATGAAAATAAAAGAGTTGTTGATGTGGGCACGGGTACAGGAGCAATCGCCGTCACTTTGAAGCTAGAACGTCCTATATGGCAGGTTCTAGCTACTGATATTTCAGAAAAAGCTTTGATCCAAGCACAAGTTAATGCTCAAAATTTAAGAGCAGATGTTGCTTTTTTTCAAGGGGATACATTGGAGCCAATTAAAGACCCCATTGATATCTTGATTTCTAATCCACCTTATATCAGTGAAGAAGAATGGCCATTGATGGATGCTAGTGTACGAAAGTATGAGCCCAAAGAAGCTTTGTTTGCCAAAAATAACGGCTATGCGATTTATCAAAAACTTGCAAGGCAAGCACAAAAAAAGCTTGCAATAAACGGCCAAATTTTTTTAGAAATTGGCTTTCAACAAGGTCCAAAAGTTCAAGAAATCTTTCAACAGGCCTTTCCAAGAAAAGAAGTTCAAGTATTAAAAGATTTAGCTGGACAAAATCGGATGGTTTTTGTGCATTAAGTTATCCACAGTTTTGTGTATAACTTTTGAAAATGTATAAAAAGAAGAATGAAAAGCGCGATATTTCGCGAAAAAGGAAATAATAGGAGATATGAACAGAGTTATCCCGAGAGAAAATCTCACTTATCCACAAAATGTGCATAAGTGGGACAGAATTGTTGATAACTCTTGAAAAGAAAGAAAAGAGTGTGTGGATAACTAATGGAAACAAAACGATTCACAAAAACGGAAATTTTTAAAGCGGCGAAACTTTTGCAAAAAGGCGAATTAATTGCTTTTCCTACTGAAACGGTCTATGGGCTAGGCGCTAACGCTTTAATGGCTGAAGCTATAAAAAAAGTCTTTGCCGTTAAAGGACGACCAAGTGATAATCCTTTAATTGTGCATGTAGAAAGTTTTGACCAAGTAAAAAAGTATGTGTCCGCGATTCATCCAATGACACAACAACTTGTGAATGCTTTTTGGCCGGGACCTTTAACGTTGATCTTTAAAACCAAAGCGAATGCCTTTCCTAAAGAAGTATCAGCTGGTTTAGATACTGTTTCTTTTCGAATGCCCAATCATGAAGCTACCTTGGCTTTGATTCAAACAGCAGGTGTTCCTTTGGTCGGTCCCAGTGCCAATACCTCAGGAAAACCAAGTCCGACAACTTCTGAGCATGTGTATCATGATTTAAAAGGGAAAATCGCTGGTATCTTAGAAGGAGGCCCGACAAGTATTGGGGTTGAGTCTACTGTGTTAGACCTAAGTGATCCTTTACAACCACCAATGATCTTACGTCCAGGTGCTGTAACCAAAGAACAACTTGAAAAAGAATTAGGTATTGAAGTTTTGGTAGATAAACATCTATTAAAAGAATCGGAAGCTCCGCGCTCACCAGGCATGAAATATAAGCATTATGCGCCAAACACCAAAGTTTTAATGATTCATTCTGATGATTGGCAAAAAGCTGTTGCTTGGGGAAACAACCACCAGTTAAGAATTGGTGTTTTGAGTGGACCCGCGATTGCAGAAGAGGTTCGTGCCTCAACGGCGGCTGTGTTCATGTATGCAAATGATAGTGTCCAATCAGCAACAAAAGGATTGTTTGCAGGTTTACGTGCTCTGGATGATCCTAAGTTACAATTAGATATCATCTTTGTCCAAACCTTTCCTGAAGTAGGCTTAGGCACGGCTTATATGAATCGTTTGAAAAAATCAGCCGGACAAAAGTTTTTTGAGAAATAAAACATGCCTGTCAGATTTCTGACAGGCATTCTTTAGGTATTCCCTTTTAAATTTTTTGTGTTTGCGCCAGTGTTTTTGCACAAATCTTGAGGTAAAAGTAAAGTGGAGCACTAATTCCAATTAAGATAAAGAAAATCGGAAATTTTAGTTGAAAGAACCGAACAATTATTAAAGCTCACGCACTATTTTTTAACATACAGAAGGTTTCTGTTTCGATTTATGGTACAATGCAATCAGAAAAGCAAAAGGGGTGTTGGATCACAATGGATTTTAAAGAAAAAGATACAGCCTTATGGTCAGCAATCGAAAAAGAAACAAATCGTCAACAAAACAATTTGGAATTAATCGCCTCGGAAAATATTGTCTCAGATGCTGTGATGGCAGCACAAGGAAGCATTTTGACTAATAAATATGCAGAAGGTTATCCTGGACGTCGTTATTATGGTGGCTGTGAATTTGTCGATGTTGTTGAAAATTTAGCCATTGATCGTGCCAAAGAGCTATTTGGGGCTAAGTATGCCAATGTCCAACCTCACTCAGGTTCACAAGCAAATACAGCAGCTTATCTCTCACTGATTGAACCCGGAGATACTGTTTTAGGAATGGATTTGGCAGCAGGTGGTCATTTAACTCATGGCTCTCCAGTGAATTTTAGTGGTAAAACTTATCATTTTGTGAGTTACAGCGTGGATCCATCGACTGAAGTGATTGATTATGAAGTCGTTCGGATTTTAGCTAGAAAGTATCAACCGAAATTGATTGTCGCCGGCGCCAGTGCGTATTCTCGGACCATTGATTTTGAAAAGTTCCGAGAGATTGCTGACGAAGTGGGGGCAAAACTTATGGTGGATATGGCCCATATTGCTGGATTAGTTGCAGCTGGACTTCATCCAAGTCCAGTGCCTTATGCAGATATCACTACAACTACCACACATAAAACCTTGCGTGGTCCTCGTGGCGGAATGATTTTGACCAATGATGAAGGGTTAGCTAAAAAAGTGAATAGTAATGTCTTTCCAGGTATTCAAGGTGGACCGTTAGAACATGTGATTGCTGGAAAAGCGGTGACCTTTAAAGAAGCGTTAGATCCAAGTTTTAAAGAATATTCACAACAGGTTTTAGATAATGCCCAAGCAATGGCAAAAGTCTTCAACCAAGCACCAAAAGCTCGCTTGGTTTCAGGTGCAACAGATAATCATTTGCTTTTAATAGATGTAAGAGATTTTGAAATGACGGGTAAGGATGCCGAACAGTTATTGGATTCTGTCAATATTACCGTCAATAAGAATTCCATTCCATTTGAATCGCTCAGTCCATTTAAGACAAGTGGTATTCGTGTGGGAACTCCAGCAATCACAAGTAGAGGCTTTAAAGAAACAGAAGCCCAAGAAGTAGCCGAGCTCATTGTGAAGGTGTTAAGTAACAAAGACGATGAAGCTGTATTAACTCAAGTCAAAGAAAGCGTAAAAAAATTGACGGATGCTCATCCAATCTATACAGAATGACTATCTCGATATAGCTAGAGTGAGATTGGGTATTTGTAAAGATGACTTTCGATTGATTTCAGACGGAATGAGTTTCTTGCAAGCAATAGATGAGGAACAAATTTGTATACAATTAAAAGATGAGATGGATTGTTTCTGTGATTTTTAGTTTAAAAAAAGCTGAAAAAAAGTGGCAGACATTTTGTTTATCAAAAAATTAGGTTGAAAATCAGCAAATCTGCTAGGAAGTATTGTATGAACAGGAAATATGAATTACAATAAAAGAAACAATTTGCTAATAGAAACGAGGAGAGGAAACAATGGGAAATTTTCAAGTAATTGATCATCCGTTGATCCAGCACAAACTAACGATTATCCGAGATAAAGAATGTGGAACAAAAGTATTTCGTGAAGTGGTTGACGAAATTGCTATGTTAATGGCTTATGAAATTTCACGTGACATGCCACTTGAGGATGTTGAAATCGAAACACCGATTACCAAATCGACACAAAAAACGTTATCTGGAAAGAAAGTAGCCATTATTCCTATTTTACGAGCTGGCCTGGGCATGGTCGACGGAATCTTAGAGTTGATTCCAGCAGCAAAAGTAGGCCATGTGGGAATGTATCGTGATGAAGAAACGCTAGAACCGCATGAATACTTTGTAAAAATGCCAGAAGACATTGCAAGTCGTCAATTATTTGTTGTCGATCCAATGCTTGCAACAGGTGGGTCTGCAATTATGGCTATTGACTCCTTGAAAAAACGCGGGGCCTCCAATATTAAATTTGTTTGTCTTGTTTCTGCTCCGGAAGGTGTAAAAGCTTTACAAGAAGCACATCCAGATGTTGATATCTATGCAGCAGCTTTGGATGATCATTTGAATGAAAATGGATATATTGTTCCTGGTCTTGGCGATGCTGGTGATCGTTTGTTTGGAACAAAATAAATGAAAAAAAGCAACAGAGAATATTTAACTCTGTTGCTTTTTTTTATGCTTTTTTCATATGTTTGTAATTGATGATAACCACACCGTTACTTTGGTTAATTAATTCTTGGTTTTCATCAGTTTCATCCAGTTCGATTACCGCTGAATTTTTCAATTGTTTGGTAATCGTGCCACTTTCTAAACGGTTATGTACATGAAAAAGAACATGTGTGTCAATAGGAAACGGTTCACCAAATTCTGACGGGACAATAGGAGCATTTGCTCTTCCAAAAGTTGCCATTATTTAAAAACCTCCCTTTCATTATCTATTATACCACAGTTTTCATTATTTTTCAGTTTGAATTTTCTGAAAGTTAAATTTTCGTAAATTTCTTCTTTACAAGGCATTGGATATCTCATATAATAGCAATTGTATTTGCCGATTTAGCTCAGCTGGTAGAGCAACGCACTCGTAACGCGTAGGTCGCAGGTTCAAGTCCTGTTATCGGCATAAAATTATTTTCAATTAAATACCACTATATCAAGCTTTCTAGATATTTTTAAGTGATTTTCATGAAAGCCAGTGAAGAGTGCTCTTTCAATCTATCACAGATTGGAGGAGCTTTTTTTGGTATCCGCTATAGGTCTAGAAAGGTTAAAAAGAAAATTGGTGTTTTCCTTAGAGTTATTCATTGTACAATCTATTCTGATTCTTTATAATGAAAAAAACAACATTAGAAAGGAATATCAAAAAATGGATAAAAAAGAGAACCAACTCATTCGATTTTTAGGTGGGAAGACACCCTATTATCTTTTGGGGTTAGTCGTTTTAAGTGCATTGTCGATTTTCTTGTTAAATCAAATTTCTTTCTTTTTCAAACCGTTGAATACGGTTTTGATGGCTATCTTGCCATCCATTGTTTTTGCTATCGTTATTTATTATATCTTTTCTCCACTTGTTTTATTGCTTAGTAAAAAGTTACCAAAAACATGGGCCGTCATTTTGGTTTATGCGTTAACGATAGTATTGCTTGTTTTTGCTGGGATTGGATTGATACAAGTGATTGTTTCTGAAGCCCAAGAGTTGATTGAACAATTTCCTGAAATT
>DXDB01000002.1 GCA_019115705.1 Candidatus Tetragenococcus pullicola
GATGATATGGCGATTGGTGCCATGCGTGCGATTCATGAAGCTGGACTTAAGATTCCTGAAGATCTTTCATTAATAGGCTTTGACGATGCACCAGTTACGGCCTTCTTAGAACCGCCTTTGACAAGTGTCCATAAACCACTTAAAAAGATGACAAAGATTGGCATAGAAATGCTTCTAGAGGCAATTGCCGGAAAACCATTAAGCCAAAAAAGAATCGAAATCCCAACTTCTTTAATTAAAAGAAAATCCGTGCAAAAAAGAACCACTTAAAAAAAACCGCCATACTCCTATAGGGAATAAAACAAAGAGTATTCTTTGTTTTTAAATAAAATGTTCACGTGTGCAAGCACGAGAAAGGAAATCACCATGACACTTGAAAAAATCTCAACTGACAGAATCGAACCAAACCCAAATCCTGTGCGTGCGCTACAATTTGGGGAAGGAAACTTTATGCGCGCTTTTATTGACTGGCAATTGCAACAACTAAACAAAAAAGATTTATTTAATGGGAAAGTCACTGTTGTTCAGCCTATCGACAGAGGGCTTGCTGACATGCTAAATGAGCAAGATGATCGTTATACCGTCATTTTAGAAGGGTTATTAGACGGTCAAGTCATCCAAGATTTTGAAATCATCACGGTTATTGATGACGTTATTGATCCTTACAAACGTTGGCAAGATTATTTGGCACAAGCAGAAAATGATGAGTTGGCCTTTATTTTTTCCAATACGACAGAAGCCGGTATCGCCTATCATGAAGGAGATCAGTTAACAGATACACCGCCACAAAGTTACCCAGCAAAATTAACTGCTTTTTTATATAAACGTTGGGAATTAAAGAAACCTGGCTTTACTATCATCCCTTGTGAACTAATTGACAGAAACGGAGACAAATTAAAAGAAATTGTCTTACGTTATGCCAACGATTGGCAATTGCCTACTGAATTTAAAACATGGATAGATACAGAGAATGTTTTTTGTTGTAGTTTGGTTGATCGCATCGTGCCTGGTTATCCACGTGACAATGCGGAAGAATTTTGGGACAAAATGGGCTATCAGGATCCCTTGATGGTCAAAGCTGAACCTTTCTTATTGTGGGTTATTGAAGGCCCGCAAAGCTTGAAGGAAAGTTTACCATTGGCTAAAGCAGGCCTTAATGTCATTGTGACCGATGATATGACACCTTACCGAGAACGCAAGGTGCATTTGTTGAACGGACCACATACAGCCATGGTATCGCTGGCTTTATTGGCTGACATCCAAACCGTCGAAGAAGTGATGAAAGATGCCGATTTCCGGCCTTTTGTTGATGATTTATTTAGCAAAGAATTGATCCCTATGGTCGACTTGCCTCAAAAAGAATTAGAAAGCTATGCGGAACAAATCAAAGAACGATTCTTAAATCCTTTTGCCAACCATCAATTGACTTCTATTTTGTTAAATAGTGTGTCGAAATTTAGTGCTCGTTTGTTACCAATCTTGACGAAATTCGAAGCAGAAAAACAAACCGTTCCGGCCCATATTGCTGCTGCTCTAGCCGGTTTGATTGTCCTTTATCGTGGCGATAAAATCAAACCAACAGATGACAAAGAAGCCTTAGACGCTTTTGAACAAGCTTGGAAGAATCCTACAACTGTGGCACAAGACATTTTGTCTAATGACTCTTTATGGGGCATGGATCTAACGACTTTACCTGATTTAGCAACTACGGTTCAAACAGATGTTACGATTCTTTTAGAAAAAGGTGCTCGTGAATTAGTAAAACAATTGAAAGGAGAAATTTAAATGCAAGCAACGACTGCTCATGATTTAATGAAACTAAACCAACGTGATAACGTGGCGGTTGCTCTACGTCCAATTACAGCTGGTGAAGAAGTTTCTGTAGACGATCAACGTGTTACTGCCCTAAAAGATATCCCGCAAGGTCATAAAATTGCCTTAGAAGCTATCGGAGAAAATGAGGATGTCATTAAATATGGTTATCCGATTGGTCATGTCACAGAAACAGTCGATCCTGGGGAATGGTTACACACCCATAATGTGAAAACAAATCTTTCTGGAGAATTAGACTATACTTATGAGCCTGACCTACACGTTCGTCATTTTGAGAACAAACAACTCACTTTCCAAGGATATCGTCGTTCCAATGGAAAGGTAGGTATTCGTAATGACTTATTAATTGTGCCTACTGTAGGCTGTGTCAATGGAATTGCTGAATTGATTGTGAAAGAATTCAAGGCTATGCATCCTGATTTAGGATCTTTTGACAATGTCACGATTTTAAAACATCCCTATGGCTGTTCGCAACTAGGAACAGACCACGCCAATACGCGTGAAGTCTTGATTGATGCAACGAAACATCCCAATGCTGGTGGTGTCTTAGTCTTTGGCTTAGGTTGTGAGAATAATACGATTACTGGTTTTCGTGAAAACTTAGGGGACTATGATCCAGATCGCGTCAAATTTTTAGTGGCACAAGAAGTTTATGATGAAATTGACGCGGGTGTCGAATTATTAGAAGAAATTTTTGAAGCTGCAAAAGACGACCATCGCGAAGAAATCCCACTTTCTGAATTAAAAGTTGGTCTCAAATGTGGGGGTTCCGATGGCTTTTCAGGAATCACAGCCAATCCTTTATTAGGCGCTTTTTCTGACTTTTTGATTGATCAAGGTGGCAGCACTGTGTTAACAGAAGTCCCAGAAATGTTTGGGGCTGAACAAATGTTAATGGCACGTGCTGAAAATGAAGAAGTTTTTGAAAATATCGTTCATTTGATCAACAATTTTAAAGAATATTTCATGTCCTTTGGTGAACCAGTCTATGAAAATCCTTCACCTGGTAACAAAATGGGCGGCATTACTACTTTAGAAGATAAATCATTAGGTTGTACCCAAAAATCAGGAACGGCACCAGTTATCGATGTCTTGCAATACGGTGAAAAAATTCGCAAACCAGGCTTGAGCTTATTACAAGCACCAGGTAACGATTTGGTCGCAGCTTCGGCCTTAGCTTCTTCAGATTGCCATTTGGTTTTATTTACCACAGGACGGGGCACGCCATTTGGAGCGTATGTTCCAACCGTCAAAGTAGCAACCAATAACAACATCTTTGAACGCAAAGGCCATTGGATGGACTTTAACGCTGGGCTATTACTAGAAACACCGATGGATGACGTTTTACAAGACTTCATTGACAAAGTTATCGCCGTAGCTAGTGGAGAACAAACACGTAATGAAGAAAATGACGTACGTGAATTAGCTATTTTTAAAACAGGGGTTACCTTGTAAGGTTATTATAAAAAAGTTAAACTCGAAAGGATGAAAAAAATGTTTTTAAATGATGATTTTCTATTAACAAACGATTGGTCCAAAAAGTTATACCATCAATATGCGGCGGATATGCCAATTATTGATTACCACTGCCACTTAGATCCTGAAGAAATCTATGAAGACAAACACTTTAAAAATATCACGGAAGCTTGGCTAGGAGGCGATCACTACAAATGGCGTTTGCTACGTGCTTGCGGCGTGCCTGAATCACACATTACAGGTTCAGCTTCTGACTATGATAAATTTATAGCTTGGTGTCAAACGGTCCCTAAAATTGTGGGCAACCCACTTTATAGTTGGACTCATTTAGAATTAAAACGTTTCTTTGGTGTTGATCTTATGATCAATGAAGAAAATGCCGATGAAATTTGGAAGAAAGTGAATGAAAAATTGGCTACAAGTGATTTTACCCGTCTCAATATTATTAAAAATGCCAATGTCAAAGTGGTTTGTACCACCGATGATCCCGCTGATGACTTACATTATCACGAATTATTAGCAGAAGAAGAAAAAGACTTTAAAGTTCTTCCAGCTTTTCGTCCTGACAAAGCCTTAAACGCCAACAAAGAAGACTTTGGCGCTTGGATCAAACATCTATCAGAAGCTTGTGGACATGAAATCACTAGCTATACTGAATTGATTGCTGCTTTAGGAGATCGTGTTGATTATTTCCATGCACACGGTGGACGCTTGTCTGATCATGCTTTTGATATTTTACGTTATGTAGAAGCTGATGAAGAGCAATTAGAGAATATTTTCCAAAAAGCTCTTAAAAATGACGCTTTAACCGATGATGAAATCGATGCTTATCGTACGGAAACAATGAGCCGCTTGATTCACTTTTATCATGACAAAAATTGGACCATGCAACTACACATCCATGCTTACCGCGATTGCAACACACCAATGTTTGAAAAATTAGGACCTGACACTGGATATGATGGGTTAAATGACCTTTCTTTGACCATGCAATTGCAGCCTTTATTAGATCGTGCTGAAAAAACAGATCAATTACCAAAAACCATTCTTTATTCGTTAAATCCTAATGATTTCCCAGGATTAATGGCCTTATTGGGTTGTTTCCAAAAAGAAACGGCCGGCAAATTACAACTTGGTTCTGGCTGGTGGTACAACGATACCTATGCCGGCATGCGCAATCAATTGACCCAATTTGCTGAAGGTAGTGTGCTTTCAAACTTTGTTGGCATGTTGACAGACTCTCGTAGTTTCTTGTCTTATACGCGCCATGAATATTTTCGTCGCGTTCTTTGTGGCTTTATCGGTGAACTTGTCGAACGTGGCGAAGCGCCCGAAGATGAAGAAATGCTTGGTCAGTTAGTAGCTGATATCAGCTATAATAACGCCAACGAATACTTTGGCTTTTAAAGATGACTTTTTTACCATTAAAAACTGCCAATTGGTCTGATTTTCCAACTGAAATGCACTTTTTTGTTGACTTTATTGATGACAGTCCCCGCCCTTTCCTACTCATTTGTCCGGGCGGTGGCTATGATCATCTTGCTTTTGAAAAAGAAGGCAAGACAATTGCTAGCTGGCTAAAAAAATTAGGTTACCATGTCGGTGTTTTAGCTTATCCTGTGCAAAAAATCCAGGCGAACACTTTTATGCAAAACTTAGAAAACATCATGACTGAGCTACGAAATCATGCAGCCGTTTCACAAATTTTTGTCATAGGTTTTTCCGCTGGTGCTCACACTGCAGGACTCATCGGAACAAAAATAACTACGAAACCAGACGGCCTTTTACTTTGCTATCCTGTCGTCACTTTTTGTCCTCCTTATAGTCATGAGGGTTCCGTTAAAAACTTCTTAGGCAAAGATATAAATGAAGCCACTAGACATGATTTTTCAATCGAACAAAACGTGAGCGCTGATACACCACCTTGCTTTATCTGGCATACCATGGCTGATCAGTCGGTACCCGTTGAAAATAGTCTAATGTTCGCTCATGCCTTGCATCAAAAAAATATTCCCTGTGAATTACACCTTTTTCCAGAAGGTCGTCATGGTTTAGCTTTATTAAATGAAGTTCCCCATACCTTACAATGGCAACGATTGGCTGAAAATTGGTTGGAAGAAATGACGAAAAGAGGAAATGAAAAATGAAAACTGTTTATATTGCTGGTGATTCAACAGCCGCTCACAAGCTTGATGAAAAGCGGCCTGAAACCGGTTGGGGTGAAAAAATTCCACTCTTTTTTGACGATACGGTCCATTTTGAAAACCGTGCTGTCAATGGACGTAGTACCAAATCTTATCTAGCAGAAGGTCGCTTAGATGAAATAAAAAAAACGATACAAAAAGATGACTACCTGTTCATTCAATTTGGTCATAATGACCAAAAAATAGAAGATCCTGAGCGCGGTACTGCTCCTTTTGCTGATTATTTGACAAATTTAGATTTGTTTGTCAACGTAGCCACAGAGGTTGGTGCAAGACCAGTACTACTCACGCCAATCTCACGCCGTAATTATCTTGAAGATGGCAGTCTAAATTCTGAATGCTTAGGCCAATATCCTGCAGCTGTCCGACAATTTGCGGCAGAAAAACAATTGCCTTTATTGGATTTATTTACGGCATCACAAACTTGGCTCTCCCAATTTAAACCAGAAAAAACACGCCAATTTTTCTTACAGGGAAAACCTGGCGAATTGCCCAACTATCCTGATGGTGTGATGGACAACACTCATTTAAACGAAAAAGGTGCCACTGAAATCGCACGACTGGTCGCCCAAGCTATCGAAAAAAGTGAGTTGGATTTAAAAAACGCGTTGCTATAGTTTCTTCGTCCGCCCTTTTGACTTTTTAACTTGTTGCTAAAGACAACTTTTGGAGGTATAAAATATGTCAACAATCATTGATTTAACAACAGAATATTATCGAATCCCGTTACCAGAACTTATGGAAGATGCCAAACACGGCATGCATACTCATTTTGAAGTTCCTATTGTCAAAATCACGACTGATGATGGTCGCGTCGGTGTTGGTTACACTTATACAGGGGGATTTGGTGGAGAATCGATTGCCAAACTAATCGACAAAGAATTGCGCCACATTTTGATTGGCAAAGATCCTGCTTGTGTGGAAGATTTATGGGACCAAATGAACTGGGGTATCCATTATGTCGCACGTGGTGGACTGGCAAGCTTTGCGATTGCTGCTTGTGATATTGCTCTTTGGGATTTACGGGCGAAAAAAGCCGACGAACCTTTATACAAACTTCTCGGTGGTCATAGTAATAAAGTCAAATGTTATGGCGGAGCGATTGATCTGAATTTTCCACTTGAGAAATTACTAGATAATAATCGTAAGTATTTAGCAATGGGATTAAAAGCGGTCAAAATCAAACTCGGGCAGAAGACATTAGCTGAAGACATCGAACGTATTAAAGCTGTTCGCGAATTAGTCGGACCCGATGTGACATTTATGGTCGATGCCAACATGAGCTGGTCAGTAGAAAAAGCCATCAAAGCAGCTAAGCTAATGGTTCCTTATGACATTCTTTTCTTAGAAGAACCAACAATTCCTGAAGATTATGAAGGCTATGCACGTATTGCTGAAGAAGGTCATATTGCTGTTGCTGGCGGTGAAAACTTACGAACTCCAATCGAATTCATGCATATGATTAAATATGGTCACGTTGACTTTCCACAACCTGATGCTTCAAACTGCGGTGGTATCACAGGCTGGTTGAAAGTTGCCGCTTTAGCACAAATTCATAACTTATCTGTCTCCACTCATGGTATGCAAGAACTTCATGTTAGTTTACTGGCCGCCATGCCTAATGCAGGTTATCTTGAAATGCACAGTTTTCCAATTGACCAATACACCAAACGCCCATTAGTTATTGACAAAAATGATGGCCTAGCTGTTGCTCCTGAAACACCAGGAATCGGTGTCGATTTTGATTGGGACAAATTAGCGCCTCATAAAGTAGCCTTTTAAATTTTTAACCCGTCCTCGATGCGTTGAGGATGGGTTTTTGTTGGTATTGTTTATTTTACTATCGACTGTCCAATTCTGATTGCGTTCATTCCTTTTGAAAAGTTATGGACACTTCACTGATTTCACTTCATTACTTTTCCAAACTTACGAACTCTTCACTACTCTCCCTTCATTACTTTTCCAAACTTATGGACACTTCGCTGCTTTCACTTCATTACTTTTACAAACTTATGGACACTTCACTGATTTCACTTCATTACTTTTCAAAACTTATGGACACTTCACCGCTTTCACTTCATTACTTTTACAAACTTACGGACACTTCGCTGCTTTCCCTTCATTACTTTTCCAAACTTATGAACACTTCGCTGCTTTTCCTTCATTACTTTTCAAAACTTATGGACACTTCACTGATTTCACTTCATTACTTTTCCAAACTTATGAACTCTTCACCGCTTTCCCTTCATTACTTTTCCAAACTTACGGACTCTTCACTACTCTCACTTCATTACTTTTCAAAACTTATGGACTCTTCGCTGCTTTTCCTTCATTACTTTTACAAACTTACGGACACTTCACTGATTTCACTTCATTACTTTTCAAAACTTATGGACACTTTTCCAAACCTTTTGATTAAAAAAGAGGGCAAAATAATAAAAAAGATATTTTTGGGAATTTTTCTGCTTTTTCAAAAACAAAGAGGTTTATTTTGCATACTTTATAATCGAGGTGAAAAATTTGAGAAAAAAGAATCCTGAATATCAATATTTAGAGACACTATCAAAACGTCTCACCCTTTTTGAGAAGGAAAAGAAAAAATTAGAAAGATTACAAAAAGGATATGCAGCAGAATGTAGTTTAGATCGTCTACAAGAATTTTTGACAAAGGATAAGCTTCCTTGCATCGATGATCTTTATTTAAAAACAAACGAATCATGTGTTCAAATCGATAAGTTGATAGTTGTCGAAAACACTGCTTACGTGATTGACGTGAAAAATTACAGTGGGAAATACACTTTTGTCAACAATGAATGGATTCGAGATAATCTTCCTTTACAAGAAAACATCTTTGAACAACTTCATAATGCGATGCGAGCTGTCAAACGAGTTTTATTAAAAGCCGGATCTGATTTAGAGGTCAAAGGTGTTCTTGTTTTTATGAACGCCACAGCTACTATTGATATCAAAGACTCGGTGGCTGACCTAGTATTAGATATACGCGAAGTTGGTGGTTGGTTCATTGAACAAATGTCTAAAATATCTGATCAACAAGATAACTCATGGCAAGAAATTATTAATAGGCAAAAGATAGAACCCATCAGTTCAAAAGAAGTCTTTTCACCTAAACGAATAGACTACTTGCAAAAAGGAATATTATGTCGTAACTGTAACAAAGAACAAAAAAGAACCACCTATGCTTTTAAATGTCCACACTGTCAAGGTAGTGAGCCAAAGGAAACCGCGTATGTTAGATCTATTTGTGAGTATGGCGTTATCTTTTGTGACAAAGAGTTACTGTTTAAAGATTTACTTATTTTTTTAGGATCTGACGTTAGTAAACGCTATCTCAGAGAAATTCTAACCAAGCATTTTGGTCCAAAAATAACTCATGGGGTTCATGTTAGCTATCGTAACAAAGTTCTTATTTTCGACTATTGGTTTGCAAACAAAATGGACTATTTTCAGTCTTTAGAAGTTCGCACCCATTGGAAACCAAAAAAAGAATCCGACGAGTCAACTTTTTTTGATGAAAAGGCCCACTGATTATCTTTATCGCTCAAAATGTTTGTGTCAGAAAAGAGACAATTACTATGTGCCACAATTTTTATTTCAAGGAAAACAACAATCAAATGAAGCACTTTTTTATTTTATTATAGAAAAAGACTGATAGATTTTTCTATCAGTCTTCCTATTCTCTACTTCATTGCATCTTGGTATTTTGCTACGGAAGCTTCTATTGCTTCTGCCCATTCATCAAGAAAATCTTCTACGGACTTTTCGCCACCCATTACTGCTTGGATACCAGGGTCCACTTTATTATCTAAAATGGAACGATAGTCTGGTAAGTAAAACGGTGGTTCATATAAAACTGTTTCAGGATCATCATAGACTTCAAAGGCTACTTTGATGTGTTGCGCATCCTTGATCCAGTCTTCTTCTAAAACATCAGAGTTGGTTGGAATTTGACCAACTTGTTGGTTCCATTTACTTTGACTAGCCGCATTATTCAAATATTCCACTAATTTGAAAGCTTCTTCTGGATGTTTGGTATTATTGAAAATTGAGATACCAATCGTGTTGCCACCTTCTGCAACATATTTACCATCGACAGATTTAGGTAATGGTGCTGCTTCAAACTGATCGTCTTCTAACGATTTATTGTGTTCGCCAAATGAACCGATATTATGGTGCAAAATAGCTACTTTACCGGTATCAAATCCGGCGACCATTTCTTTATAGCCATTTGTAATATCACTTTTTGGTGTATTTTCTTGGTACAAGTCAAAGTATTGTTTCAAAAATTCGACATGTTTGGGATCATTCACAGTTGCCTTTCCATCTTCATCTACATAATCTGTGATTCCAGAATAAGCATACATTAAACGTTGTAATTGTAACGAACCACCAGCGCCACCGCGAATCGTATAACCATACGTGTCATCTGTCGTTAATTCCTTTACATCTGAGAAAAAATCGTCCCAAGTTGTTGGAGCTTCTAACTCTTTTTCTTTAAATAGGTCTTCACGTAGCCATAATATATCTAAGTTTTGAGTATAAGGGATACCATACAACTTGCCATCATTCACAATTTCTTTATTAAAATCGATGGCTCCTTCATTTATTTTCCCGTTGAGGTCTGACTGATCAAAATAATCGTCTAAAGGAAGCAAGGTATCACGGACCGAAAATTCAGGCAGCCAACTTGTTTGCAAAGACGCAACATCAGGCGTATCTTTTGCTGCAATAGCGGCATCGATTTTTGATTTTGCATCATCTTTTGGCAAGCCTACATATTCAACTTCAATATCAGGGTTATCCTTTTCAAAATTGTCGATTAATTCTTCCCAGATTGGTGTACGATCGGGTCCTGCATTTTCATCCCAAAATGTTAGTTTTACTTTCCCATCGCTTCCTGTCCCAGCACTACTATCTCCTGAATTTGCGGTATCTCCACTGTTAGAACCACATCCAACTAAAAACAAAGTCGATAAAGCCATGATACCTAATGAACGAAATACATGTTGTTTTTTCACTTTCTATTCCTCCATTTTTATTTTTTTAACCTTTCACTGCGCCGCCCATTCCACTTACTAAATGTTTTTGAGCAAAGATAAACAAGATAACTGATGGAACCAAAGCAATCACACTTCCAGCAGCTAAAGCACCATAATTGATATTGAATTCACCCAGCATGAAGCTAAGTCCAACCGGTAAAGTAAATTTATTTTGATTATTGGTCAGCATCAAAGCTAATAAGAATTCATTCCAAGAGTAAACAAAAATATTCACACTTGTTGCGACAACCCCTGGTAAAAGCAAAGGCGATATCACTTTGGTAATAATTTGCAAGCGATTCGCTCCATCAATAGCAGCCGCTTCTTCTAGTTCTCTAGGAATTCCTGCAATAAAGCCACGCATCAAAATAGCAGAAAACGGAATTTGAACAGCTGAATAAATCAAAATTAACGAAATTGGGTTACTAATTAAACCAACATTACTGAACATTACAAAAAGAGGAATAATTAACATGGAACGTGGGATGAATTGCGTCATCAACAGAATCATCATCACTGTTTTTTTCCCTTTAAAATCGTAACGTGCTAAGGCATAACCAGCTAATACTGATAAAATGAGGGTAAACAGCACTGTTCCAAAGCCAATAATAAAACTATTTTTAAAATAAACACTAAACCCTACATCATTCCACGCATTCATAAAATTATCCAATGTAAAATTTTTGGGGAAATATTGAATGGGTGACTTAATAATATCTCCTTCTGGCTTAAAGGCAGTATTCAATGTCCAATAAACGGGAAATAGTGTCCACACCAACATCATAACTAAGGGTAAGTAAAAAGTGAGTGTCTTGTCTAGTTTTCCTTGTTTTCCGTACAAAATTACTCCTCCTCAAATTTTGAAATTTTTAAATACGTAAAGGCCACGATTGAAAGAAGTAAGAAGCCAACCACTGACAAAGCGGATCCATAACCAAAATCGGTTCCATGAACGGCTGTTTTTGCAATATACATGGTAAAGGTCATGGTTGAATTAGCGGGACCACCATTTGTCAAATTATAGAGCAAATCAATATTGTTAAATTCCCATACGGTACGCAATAAAGTGGTCAAGACAATTGTTTCTTTTAACTGAGGCAAGGTGACATGTAAAAAAGAATCCCATCGAGTCGCCCCATCCATGGCGGCTGCTTCATATAAGTCTTCTGAAATACTCTGAAGAGAAGCCAGTAGTGTTACCGCAAAAAAAGGAATCCCACGCCACAACTCAGCAATAACCACTGCGATAAAGGCGCTAGAGGTGCTTGATAAAAAAGCTTCTGGTTTATCAATAATACCTACTTTCATCAGTAAATCATTGAAGACGCCCATGTGCTCGTTATACATTAAACTCCACATTACTGAGGTCAAAACTCCTGAAATTGCCCAGGGAACAAAGACTAAGCCACGTGTAAGTCCTCTAAAACGAAACTTACTATTTAATATCAGCGCAAAAATCATCCCAAAAATAAGTTGAAAGCCAACTTGACAAACGACCCATTTTAAACTATTCATTAAACTGGGAAAAACTAAGGGATCATCTGTAAATATTCTTTTGAAATTGTCTAAGCCTGCAAATGAATCGTAAAATGGCGCTGAAATATCATAGTTTTGAAAACTATAATAAAAAATACGCAACATTGGATAAAACAATAAAGCAAAAATAATAATAAATGAAGGAAGTAACAATAGATAAGGAATTTTGCTACTTTTCAGCTTTTTTTTCTTTGTTTTCACATTTCCAACGGTTTCCACACAAAATACCTCCTTGTTCATTTCTATACATAGTTTAATAGAAAACGTTATCAAATCCATCTAATTATTTAATCTATTCCTCTAATATTTTAACCACTCTTTCTTTTATCGTGTTTCTCTGTATTGTTTAGGGGATTTTCCGCAGAACTTTTTAAAACAACTTGAAAAGTAATTGGAATTACTAAATCCAGTAGAAAGCGCAATTTCTGTAATCGAATCATTGGTTGACAACAATAATTCTTGCGCTGCTTGAATGCGACATTCTAATAAATATTCCGTATAGTTCTTATTCACTTCTGTTTTGAATAAATTACTTAAATAAGGATACGAAACATGAATATGTTCAGCAACTTGTTGTAAAGAAATCGATTCATCTGAAAAATGTTCATCAATATACTGAATAGCTTGACCAATCAAGGTTTGTTCTTCCCGATCTTTTTCCTCTTGTTTGATCCATTGCTCGATTAAATCAAAAATATAAGCAAGGAGGTCCTCTATTTCTTGACATTGTTCTAATTCAAAATATCGTTGAAGCTCTATTTCTTTATCGGGAAGAATTTGAGCATTGATAACAAAAAATAGTTTTTCGGCCAACATTTTTAAAGCAGTAAAAGAAGTGCTACTTTGCAGCAAGTGTTGCCTTAACTCTTGAACCAAAGACTGCACGTTGGAAATATCTTTCTTACGAATAGCGGCGATTACTTTTTCTTCGTAATCTAACAGTTCTTTTGGTTCTGTCTGACATTTTTCTGGCATACCTTCAAAAAAACCTGTGCTTAAAAAACGTAATCGAAGAAAGGCAAGATACTGGTCATACAAATTTTCAATAAATTTATCTTCTCCATATTCGTAAGCTTTCAATAAACCTACGCGCTTTTTCTCTTTCAGTAAACCATCCAATTGAGTCTGATCGATTTGTTGATAATCAGTTTCCGTTAAGAAACCAAAGTAATGATCCTCTTTTAGTCTCATTGTTGCTTCATTCGGCAATCCTAATTCTTTAGTATCTGTGAAATAAATAAAAAATGAAGCTGGTAATGACAATTTTTCGAACATCGAAACATCTGCCTGTTCTTCAAAAAGAGCCATTTGCATAAACTTTTTAGCTGCAAATTCTTTTTCTACCGCTCGTGCAGTATTTTCTTCTTCAACCCACTCAAAAGCCGCTTTAACTTGAGGTAAAAGGACTTCTTTTTGAACTGGTTTCAAAATATAGTCAAAGGCACGCATTTTTAACGCTGCTTTGGCATAATCAAACTCATTATAACCAGTTAAAAAGATAACTTGAGCATTTAGAAAAGTTAAAATTTCTTGCGCCATCTCAATCCCATCTACAAAGGGCATATTAATATCAGCCAATATGACTTGAGGCCGCTTGACACGCGCTTTTTCGATACCATCACGCCCATTTTCCGCCGAGATAATTTCATCAACACCAATCGATTGCCAATCTATCTTTTCTAAACTTTTTCGTATGATCCATTCATCTTCAACAATCAGCAATTTTTGCATTTTGATCTCCTTTTTCTTTCATTCTTCTAGGAATAACCACTTTCACTAAAACGCCTTGATTCACCTCTTCTAACCAAACACCATAAGCTGGGCCAAAATATTTTTTTATCCTTAGATTGACACTTCGCAAGCCGATGCCAATCAGTTGATGTTCAGCGCCTGTCGGTTGATTCATTTCATGATTGATTTGTTGAACTTCTTTAAAATCAAGTCCTTTCCCGTTATTAAATAGCCTGATTAAGACATTTTCTTTATCTGCGGTTACAGTGATTTCGATCATACCTGGATAATCGACTTGATTGATCCCATGAACAATGGCATTTTCAATGATAGGTTGTAACGATAGTTTAGGAATCTTTATAGTCTCTTCAGGAAGTTCTTCTCTAATTAAATAAGTAAACTTCCCGTGATGTCGATAGTCCATGATTACCAAATAATTCTTAAGATGGTCCAATTCGTCCTTCAAATTCACCAAAACTTTGCCTTGTCCTAACCCTTGTCGATAAAAATCCGCCAGTGCTTGGGTCATCATCGAAGCCTCTTCATTCATCTGCATATCAGATAAAGCTTTGATCGAATAAAGTGTATTGTATAAAAAATGTGGATCGATTTGTGACTGTAATAATTCGATTTCCAAACGATTACGTTCTTCTGCAGTCTTCCCGTTTTCTCTCATTAATTTTGAACTATTATTGATTAACTGATTAAAGCTATTATATAAGACTTCTATTTCCGAAATAGAGGACTTTGGTTGGTTTAGCAATTCACTCTTTTCATGAATCGTCGTATTTTCAATTTCATTTGCTAATTTTTGGATAGGGTGAGACAAAAATTTATTGATAATAATCACCATAGCAGTTCCTACAAGTAATAAAAAGCCAATCATCGTAAGCATTAACGGTAGTTTTCTTTGGTTATTTAATTCCATATCTTTTTTGGGAAAGACCGCCAACAAGTCCCATTGGTTGATCGAAAATCTTCGCTGAACTTTCACATAAGTTTGCCCGTTCACTTTCACTTTTTTACTATCAGTAGTTATCACTTTCTTTTGTGTTGCTGGCGTATTTTTTAATACATCTTTTCCGTCAGATACTAGGATTAGTTGCCCATTTTTAGTTACAAAACTCTCATTTAGCAAATCAGCCAGCCACTCTGGTTTTAAACTAAATAAAATGACCCCTTTTGCTTCGGAATGTTTGTTTCCGATCATCTTTCCTAGTGCTATTGTAGGTTCGTCTTCCAATGAAAATGGGTTCTTTTGAGCAGTCAACCAAAAATAGCCATTTTCATCTGTATCCGTCATTTTTTCAAAATAAGTAAAATCCAGTTGTTTGATATCTGAATCGATTGTCCCTCCATTAAAATAAAACGCCCCATCATTTACATTGATATAGATAGCATCAAGAGTATCTTGGTAGCGATAATAAAGATCTTTGATGGTTTTGTTCATATTCACAGCAGCTCGTAAAGAATTCTCTTGATCATTAATGACATCAACTAAGTTAGGATCTTTGCTCAAAGACACGACTTGTTCAAATAGTTGCTGAAAACTACGATCGAACACTTTATATTTATCTTCCAAATTATTTTCGACAGTTTGGTAAGTAGTTTGCACGACCTGTTTTCTTGTCATTACATTGGCAAAAACGAAAGACAAAACGATAACAATCACAAGAAAAAATAAGTAAAATGAATTTAAAACATTGGATAAAGATGTTGATTTTTTCAAACTTTTTCCCTCCGTTGATATCCTCTCATATTAAGTGTAACGCATACAAAAAAAGTTGCCTTTACTTTCTTTAGAAAAAAGGCAACTTTTTTATGAAATTTAATTTTCTATCCTTCCAGCCATTCCACCGCACGTTTCATATAAGGATCTTTGGTTTGTTCAAGTACAACAAAACAGCCCGGACAATATTTTTCAACGATAGCAATTATTTTTTTATAATCAATTACACCTTCCCCCAGAGGAACTGGTTTGATTTTATGATCTTCCACTAGATAATCCTTCAAGTGAAAAGCAACGATTTTATCGCCTAATTCCTTAAAGACGGCTTCTGTCATGTCAACTTGATCTTTGTATGTATCCGCCGTGATTAAATTGGTCGAGTCATAGACAATTCCTAAGTAATCAGATGGGACTGCTTCTAACAATCGTTTGGTTTTTTCGATGGTATGCAAAGGATGGTGTGTGCCTGGTTCAATCCCCACGATTGTTTGATAATGCTCTCCACAAGCCACCAACTCTTTGACTACCTCAATCAACTCTTGGAACACATCTTCTTTAAAATTTTCCTCGGTAAAGCCCATTTGTGGTAATACCGAGCCTGTTTCAGAGGCTACCATGGGTGCTCCGAAATAGCGAGCATTTTTCAAATAATCACAAAAAGTAGCGATAATTTTTTCTCTTTCTTTTGTATCTGGATGAATTAGATTGCTATAACAACTTAAAATACCAACATCTACTTGATGAGCTTGTAGCGTATTTTTAAATTTATAACCTAATCCTGTGCTTAACCGTGTATTTTTTTCTACTAAGTCAGGAAAAGATTTTGTCAGTGCAAGTTGTAAACTGTGGATATTATTGGCTTGTGCTTTTTTAGCTAAGGTTTCAATTGTATCCACTTCTTCAAAGTCATGACCACGAACTGTAATATTAATCATAGGATTCCTTCTTTCAATTAAAAATAAAATCAAGAAACAGCAATCTGTTTCATCACTGTTTCTTGATTTTTATGGTTTATTAATTGTGTTCTTTGTAGCTTTCAGTGAATTCTTCGATGATTGTATCGCCACCGCTCTTCTTGAAATCTTCAACTGCTTGATCAAAGCCATCCATTTCAATGTCACCTGTCATATATTTATAGTAGGCATCTTGAACGCCTTCAACAAGGGTCGACCATTCTGTGTCATAGGCTTTTGAAGTTAACGATTGAGAAGGATCAATTACTGCAAATTCTTCATTTTCAGCAATTTTTTCATTGGCTAAGTTTGCAAGTTCATTGGTTTCTTTAAAGGTTGTCACTAATTCTGATGGACGAGAAGAAGCATATGGTTGTACTTCTTGTTGCCATTTATTGGTATCAATTGTTTCATAGGCACCCTCATCATTTAATTCATAGTGTTCACCTTCGATACCTTTTGTCATTAAAACATAAGGTTCTTCGTCTTGTAAATCGTTGATAAATTTCAAGACTACAGCTAAATCATCTTCCGTTTTGACTTCATTTTTTGGAATAGCTAACCAACCGCCCATTCCTCCATTTGTATCAGAAAGAATGCGACGAGGAACATCTTTATAAGTGATGTCATTGATCAATTCCCATTCCATAACATCTTCTTGATCCGTTCCAATGGCACCTTCCACATAGTTTTTAGCTTCTTGTAACCCAGTGATTACGATTCCGCCTTTACCTTGAACAATATAATCTTTTTGTTCATTTTTAGCCATAACCGCAAAATCTGAGTTCATCCAACCACTTTCATAAATATTTCGGAACCATTCCATTGCTTCTTTATATTCAGGTTGTGTGAACGCTGGAACAACTTCATCGTCGTCAGTTACAGTAAACCAGTTCCCTGCACCAAAATATCCTGATAGAGAACGCATCCCTACATTAAAGGATTCATTCCGTTCAACAAAACCGACTGTATCATCTTTGCCGTTACCATCGGGATCGTCTTCAGTGAACGCTTGGGCAACTTTTTCTAAATCTTCAATGGTATGTGGAACTTCTAGGTTCAAATTATCTAACCAGTCTTTACGAACCACTATGCCATATCGAGCAATCGGTTTTTGATAAGGAACTCCGTAAATATGTCCATCGATTCGAGAAGATTCTAAACGATCTTCAGAAATATTTGCCAAGTTTGGATAATCTTTCAAGTAAGGTTCTACATCCCAAAACATACCAGACGACATCGCGTTTCGGACCGTCGTATTTTTGATATCTGTTAAACTAACAATGTCTGCTAGAGAATCAGAAGCTAAGGCTGCATTGATTCGTTCATCTTTAGATGCATCTGGAACCCAACTAAAATCAATATCAACACCTGTGTATTCTTCCAATTTTTCTTCGATAGGACCTGAAGGCGGTGCTGGCGTGTGCAACATGGTCATCCAAGAAATCGAATCTTTCTCAGATTTTGAAGCATCTCCTTTCGCTTCGCCACTATCTGATGAGCCACCATTTCCACCACAACCTGCTAAAACTAATGTCGATAATAACACAACTCCAGCAAGCTTACTCCAATTTGTTTTTTTCATCTTCTTCTCTCACTTTCTTCTTTTTGTCTATTATGAAACAGCTTTTGCTTATTTAGGTTGATAGTCAAAATAAGCGAAATCTGCATAACAACCTGCTTTTTTGTCCAAATCTTGGACACCAATACCAATAAAGTTACCTGTAAAGCCTCCAGCTAAAAACATCAAATCAAATGTAGGGCCTATTTTTTCCCATTGTTCTGATTTTGTCAGCTGATAAAAACTTCCTTTTTCGTGATCAACACTCACTTTTAATGTGAGTTCCTTTTGTGAAATAGAAAGTCGTTCAGGTAATAACGTATGTGTGCCTTCCTGACACTTCATTAACCGTAAAACCTGTCCTTTTTCTTCATCCCATGTTTGATAACAATAAATATAGTTTTGTTCATTGAGATATAAAAACAAGCCAGCCATTTGATTAAACGTTTTTGGCGAAAATTCAATACTTGTTTTCGCCTCAAATACAAAGTCTTTTTGTCGAACTGCCAACATGTGTTGATCAAAATTTGACTGTGGTGATTCTCCCGAGATCATCCGCAAATATCCTGGCCGACTCTTAAGATCACACCAGTCTTCACTTGGCATCAAACGTCTTGTGTTCCATTCCTTTTTCAACGGGCTCGTAAAATCATCATGAAATTTAGTGTGAATTTCTTGTACTACGGGTTCTTTTGTCTCAATCATGGTAACCGCTTCTGGCGCCGTTGTTTGATTGGCTAATCGTAGCCAACCATCGTCAGTCCAAACCACTTCTTGAATAGCTGTTTCTCTACCTAAAATGGCGGCTTTTCCTTGCAAAGGACGAGTGGTCAGATAAGCCATGTACCATTTTCCATTGATTCCTTCAACCAAACTTCCATGTCCCGTATTTTTCAATAAGGATTCTGGTTTATCACTTGCCGTCATCATGGGATAATTGGGATCTAGTTCATAAGGTCCTGTAATATTTTTAGACCGGCAAACCGTCACCGAATGCCCCGAACCAGTTCCGCCTTCTGCAGTTATCAAGTAATAATATTCTCCATGACGATAGATATGAGAAGCTTCTGTTTTTGCCAATTCCGTACCATCAAAAATCTTATGGACAGGACCCACCATTTGTTTTGTCCTAGCATCATATTCTTGCATCACGATACCCGCTGATTTATTGCTGGTTGTCATTCGATAATCCCAAATTTCATTTAAATACCATTTGCGACCATCTTCATCATGGAATAAAGATGGATCAAACCCACTTGAAGTCATATAAATTGGTTCACTCCATGGTCCATCAATTGAAGGAGCTGTCATCAAGAAATTGTGGCAATCCTTAAATGGACGTGTGGTATTCTTTACATCCGTATAAGTTAGATAAAATTGATCGTCATAATAGCTCAACTGAGGTGCCCATATGCTACAATCTTTGGGATTTCCTTGTAAGTTGACTTGATCAGTTAAAATATCTGTATGATGTTGCCAATTCACAAGATTTTCTGAAGTATAGATACGAATTCCTGGTAACCACTCAAAAGAGGAAACAGCTAAATAATAAGAATCACCTACTTTCAAAATATTAGGATCTGGATTGAAACCTGGTAATATTGGATTTTGAATCTTAGTTTGTACCATTCGTCTTCCTTTCTTTTTCTTTTTTCTCTTTTATAAAATCATAAAAACAAAAACCTGCTGTGACAAATAAGGGGAACGCTAAAACAAAGGCGATTAATTGGCTACCAATCAATGTGACAAGTCCTGCCAAAAAATAACAAATACTAGCTCCCAATAGATACCGTTTATTCGTGAGAAAAAGGCTCGCTACAAAAGTCAAGATTAAAACAGTGATTACTGTGAAAGTAAACCATGAGCCTAATGTTTTAAAGAGAGTCATGCCTTCTTCCACAGAGAGACCTTCTACTGTCTCTTTAAAAATAGGGAGAAACGTTTCTTTGTATTGACTTTCTGTCAACTGATTCGTAATGAGCGAAAATCCGCCAAGAAAAACAGTAATCAAAGCTACCGTAATCCAACTCATCCACAATTCAAGTTTTTTATGCATGGAAAGTTCCTCCTTTTTGAATGAGCCACTTTGCTCTCTTTATTTTCCCTTGGTAATGGCAATTGATTTCTTCATAACAAACGGTCTCTTGGTTTTCAGGTTTATTCCAGTCATGCCAGCCTGTTTTAAGTAATTGACTATCAAACTTGCAGTCTTTAAAACATGTCTTTGCAAATGGACGCCAAGGTCTACCTAGGTAATAAGGGCTCTCTCCTGTAATTTGACACTTCTCGAAAATGAACCCTCGTCTTCCTTCCGGTGTGGATGCAGCAGTCAGATAATTAGGCTTAGATCTTTTTTTAGCATGGAGGTGACACTTGTTAAACACTGTGTACGCACCACCAAAGATAAAGTCCACTGTCCCTTGTATTTGACACTGGGAAAAGTAAGCCGATTGACTTTCAAAGATTCGCTTTACCCAGGGACTTTCCATAGTTGACCCATCTTTGTTTGTTTCAGGTAAAGGTCCTAAACAAATCGTATCTTGAAAACTATCGATTCGACAATTATGAATGGTATTGGCGACACCTTCTAAATATAAAGCTACCGCTTGACCTACTTTGTCACCATCGCCTGCTGTGTTTTTAATGGTTAGGTTTTCTAAACAGTTTCCTTTGCCATTCATAAAGACTGTGGCAGTTTGAAAAGTCCCTCTTTGTTTTCCATTTTCGCCCAATTTACGCGCGGACAAATTCCCGTTTATGATAACTTTTCCGTTTCCTTTTATCACAAGATCATCTTGATAAATTTTTAGATTTTCAAAATAAGTCCCTGCCTCAATCTCTATTTGATGATTTTTTAAGGACGCTGCCTCGTTTATGGCCGCTTGTATACTTTGAAAGGCAGAACTTTTATTTTTTGAAACAAGGATTGGTTTCATAAATGTTTCTCCAAAAATTGTTTCCATAATTCACGCATTTCTTTTGTTTCTTGGTGTCCACCAGTGACTAGTTTACACTGCCAATTATTTGATCGATCAAATTTCTCATAAATACTTTGAAGTTCCTGGTTCAGATGGAGAACTCCTTCAAGCGGGCATAATGGGTCATTTCTACCAACTAAAGATAGTCGCGGACGCGGAGCAATCATTTTTTGAATATCCGCAGTCGTATGTTTTTCCAAAATTCCCGGAATATAGTAATAAAAGTTATGATGATCAAGGCCTCGCGTCTTTATCAATGCCTCATATTCAGCCTGACCCGCAATATCAACAATCACTTTCACTCGATCATCTATGGCTGCTAACCACCAACTCATCATAGCACCCATAGACATGCCAATTGTTGCCACTTTATCTGGGTTCACTTCTGCTCGTGAGCTGAGATAGGTCAGAAATTGTTGATCATCATAAAGTCGCAATCCCCACAACGTATGCCCTTTCAGCAAAAACTCTTTGAATAGCTCACTTTCTTTTTTCCCTTGACGCTCTTCAAATCCCCACATATCGATTGCCCCAACAGCATATCCTGCTTCAATTAACGTATCCAGATAACTTTCTTGTTGTAAATAGCCACTACTTTTGATTAGTTCCGACTTTCCAACTTCAAAGTTTCCTCCATGAGAATGATTAAAAATAACTAAGGGATATGGACCATTGCCTGTATTGGGATAAGCAAAATAAGCGGGAACTGTTTCTATTTCATTTAACGTAAGTTGTAAAGTTTCAAGTGTGTACCGGTTTCTTTCTTGTTTTTGTAAAAGGACAGCCTCTGGCGCGACTGCCAGAGAAGGTCCTAAAAATGTCAACAATTGCTCTTTCTTCATACTTAGTTCACTTCTTTTTGATAAGTTTGGCCATTCACTTTACAAAAGTCCCAAGAAATCATAGAACTATCTTCCACATGATAACTAGTTCCTTCGATGTCATCGACGGTGACGTGATCAAAACTGATGTCTTTTGCACAGCCAATGTAAAACCCATTTTTAGCCATTTCTTCAATGCCTGTCATCATGGCTGGTTTTCCTGGAATCGCATGTTCAGCCATTGAGATATTGATATTTTGGAAGCTAATTTCTGAAATTGGTTGTTCAGGTAATCCATAAATAAAGCCCGCTGATGCATGAACATTTCTAGCTGTTATATTGGCAAAGTGGATACGGCGAAACATTGGAGTTTCCTCGGTAATTGGATAAGGGGCCTTGTCCCACACGTACTTTTCTTTTCCCTTTGGCCCACAAAAGTAATATAGGTTCAAAATGAAAGGACATAAGACATGATCCATCACGATATTATTCACGCGAATATCTTCAACGATACCCCCTCGTCCTCGTCTCGTTTTTAGTCGAATGCCTCGATCCGTTTCTTGAAAAACACAATTACTAATAGTTACATTACGAATGTCCCCACTCATTTCACTACCAATTACCACACCGCCATGTCCATGGACCATTTGACAATTGGTAATGGTTATATTTTCGCAAGATACACGGTGTAAAGTGTCTTCTGTCCCCGCTTTGATTGCAATACAATCATCACCGACATCAATTTGACAATTACTAATCCGAACGTTTTTACACGATTCAGGATCAATACCGTCCGTATTTGGTGAATCGGCTGGATTTTTTATTTTAATATTATCGACAGTTACGCCATGGCATAAAATTGGGTTAATCGTCCAACTTGGAGAATCGATAATGCTAAAGTCTCTTAAAGTAACATTTTCGCAAGAGTCAAAACTGACTAATTTTGGTCGAGGATAGTGGAGATTTTCTCGGTCATCTCGATGAAGATGCCACCATTTTTCCCCATTTCCATTTAAAAGCCCAAAGCCGGTAACAGAAATATTTTTAGCATCTTCTGCATAAATACAAGAAGCATACACTTCCCGTTTGACCCCTTCCCAACGTGAGGTAACCACTGGGTAATCGTCTTGATTATCTGAAAATTTTAAAACACTTCCGGAAGATAGAAAAAGTTCAAC
>DXDB01000032.1 GCA_019115705.1 Candidatus Tetragenococcus pullicola
AATCGGAAAAACAATTTAATGAAGAAAAGGTCACAAAAATTTCAAGAAAAAAACATCCTAACTGGGACATCCGTATGATTGTCGTTCTCTTGGACATAAGATTTCAATTTTCATGGCCGAGTACACGTTCTTGGACATAAGACTTCGTTTTCCTTGGCCAATTAGCGTTTCTTGGACATAGGATCTCAATTTCCTTGGCCGAATAGACGTTCTTGGACATGAGATTTCGTTTCCCTTGGCCGAGTACACGTTCTTGGACATAAGATTTCGTTTTCTTTGGCCAATTAGCGTTTCTTGGACATAGGATTCCAGTTCCCATGGCCGAGTAGCGTTTCTTGGACATGAGATTCCTATTCCCATGGCTAATTAGCGTTTCTTGGACATCGGATTTCGTTTTCCTTGGCCGAATAGACGTTCTTGGACATAAAATTTCGTTTTCCTTGGCCAATTAGCGTTTCTTGGACATAGGATTCCAGTTTCCATGGTCGAATAGACGTTCTTGGACATGAGATTCCTATTTCCATGGCCGAATAGCTGTTCAAGTGGTCATAACTTTTTATAAATACAAAAAAAGACGACCCAGATAGAGTCGCCTTTAATGAAGCTTTTTATTTTTTATCTTTTTCATCTTTCAATAGTGCTTTTCTTGAAAGATTGATTCGTCCTTTATTATCGATTTCAGTTACTTTGACAAGGACTTCATCGCCAAGTTTTACCACGTCTTCTACTTTATTGACCCGTTCATTGGCTAATTGAGAAATATGGACTAACCCGTCTTTTCCTTTAATTAAATTAACAAAGGCACCGAATTTTTCGATTCGAACGACTTTACCTAGATAAACTTCTCCAACTTTTACTTCTTTGGTTAAGTCTTCCACGATTTTCACTGCTTTTTTGATCATTTCTGCATCAGAAGAGGCAATTGATACTTTTCCGTCTTGATCGATATCGATTTTTACGCCAGTTTCGTCAATGATGCTATTAATGGTGTCGCCACCTTTACCAATGACATCTTTGATTTTAGCTGGATCGATTTGAATCATTTCGATTTTTGGTGCATATGGACTTAATTCTTTGCGTGGTTCAGCTAAAGTTGAAGTCAATTCGTCCAAGATTTCCATCCGAGCGCTTTTGGCTTGTGTTAAAGCTTCACGTAAAATTTGTTCTGTGATTCCTTGGATTTTAATATCCATTTGTAAGGCAGTGATACCATCTTTGGTTCCGGCAACTTTAAAGTCCATATCGCCTAAATGGTCTTCCATTCCTTGGATATCGGTTAAAATCGTATAGTTTTCACCATCTGAAACCAGTCCCATGGCAATTCCAGCTACAGGCGCTTTGATTGGCACTCCGGCGTCCATCAAGGCTAAGGTTCCTGCACAAATACTTGCTTGAGAAGATGAGCCGTTGGATTCTAAGACTTCAGCAACCAAACGAATAGTATAAGGAAAATCTTTTTCATCAGGAATGACTTGAGCTAAGGCACGTTCGCCTAAAGCACCGTGACCAATTTCACGACGACCTGGAGAGCCGGCACGTCCTGTCGAACCTACTGAAAATTGTGGGAAATTATAATGATGAATGAAACGTTTGAACTCTTCAACACCTAAGCCATCAATGATTTGGTGTTCTCCAAGTGGTGCTAGGGTACAAGCAGATAAAGCTTGCGTTTGGCCGCGCGTAAATAATCCTGACCCATGAACTCGTGGTAACAAGGAAACTTCTGATGACAACTGACGAATTTCGTCTAACTTACGACCATCCGGACGAATTTTATCAATGGTAATCAATTCACGGACCACATCTTTTTCCAAATCTTCGGCTAATTGACTTACTTCATTTAATAAATGTTGCGCGTCTTCGTCTTCTAATTCGGCCGCTTTTGCTTCGTAGGCTGTTTTTAAATCAGTTTTTACTTTTTCAATTTCATCTTCACGAGCTAATTTTTCTTCGGTCAAAACAGCGGTTTTCATTGTTTGGTAATACTTGTCATAGACTTCTTCTTTTAAATCAGCGTCTACTTGTAGTAAGCTGATTTCCATTTTTTCTTTGCCACAAGAAGCAACGATTTCTTCTTCAAAGGCTACAAGTTCTTGAATGGCTTGATGCCCAAACATCAAAGCACCCAGCATATCAGCTTCAGAAACTTCTTTGGCACCCGATTCTACCATGTTAATGGCTTGTTTGGTTCCAGCTACGGTCAAATCAATGTCAGATTCAGCATGTTTATCAACACCAGGATTTAACACGTACTCTCCATTGACCCGGCCTACTTCAACGCCTGCAATGGGGCCATCAAAGGGAATGTCTGAAACAGAAAGAGCTAACGACGAACCTAACATAGCAGCCATGGCTGGCGAGCAGTCTTGATCCACACTCATCACAATATTTGTGACTTGGACTTCATTTCTGAACCCTTCCGCAAACATCGGACGAATCGGACGGTCGATCAAACGAGCGGTCAGGGTTGCTTCAGTACTGGGACGCCCCTCACGTTTGATAAAGCCACCTGGAATTTTTCCAACGGCATACATTTTTTCTTCATAGTTAATCGTTAATGGAAAAAAGTCGGTTCCTTTTGCTTCTTTAGAGGCAACCGCTGCACTTAACACAACGGTATCCCCATAACGGACTAAAACAGCGCCATTTGCTTGTTTGGCTAATTGTCCAACTTCCACTTGTAAAGGACGTCCGCCCCAAGTGGTATCAAATACTTGTTTTGTCATAATTTCTCCTCTTCTACTGTGAGTCAAGGCCGCTACTAAACAAATGAAAATATTGAAAATTTCAATCCTTTCATTTGGTTAGTAGTAAGCCAAGCCTACAGTCACAGTGCTCATATTTTTGAGAAATCCACCGCATTTCTCGATTTAAAATCGCTTTTATAAAAAATCATAGTAAAAAAGTGAGATCCGCAAAAAGAACCTCACTTTTTTTGTATGCTTAGCGACGTAGTCCTAGTGATTGAATCAATTCACGATAACGTTGAACATCTTTTTCACGCAAGTAACCTAATAAGTTACGACGGTGACCAACTTTTTTCATTAGTCCGCGATAAGAATGATGATCTTTTTTATGATCATGGATATGTGCATTCAATACGTTGATTTCTTCAGTCAATACAGCGATTTGAACTTCTGGAGAACCAGTGTCTCCTTCATGGGTTGCGTATTGGTTGATGATTTCGTTCTTACGTTCTTTTGATAATGCCATTTTTTCCACCTCTTTCTATAGATTCACCTGTGACTGAGTATTACGTTGGTGAGTCGTCAAACCAAGTGACAGGTAGTGTTTTACACACAGGTATACTTTACTTTATTCTTTAGAAAAAAGCAAGTTTCTTTCATTTTTAATCGAGCTTTTCATTAATTTTGGGGGGCATTCAGAGGATGAACACCTTTCTTTTGTTGCAAAATCATTAAATCATAAGCATCTTGCTTGCTTCTCTGTCTGAAACCTTATAGAATCGTAGTCATCAAAAAAGAAAAGAGGGATATGATGGATTCTGTGACTACCCAAGAATTTATTCAACTGTTAGAAAATCGGGCGATCACTGTTTTGGATATTCGTGACAAAGGTGCCTATCGAGAAGGACATTTAGAATCCTCTCTATCCATGCCTACTACAAGTTTACCCAATCGTTTGCATGAATTAGATAAAGAGACGACTTATTATGTCTTGAGCCATTCTGGACGCCGTTCGGAAACAATCACGACTTTTTTAAACCAACAAGGATTTGCGGCAGTGCATGTCATTGGTGGTATGAAGGCTTTGAAAAAAGCAACTTTGCTAAAAAAAGCCGTTTAAAACCCAAAAAAGAGGGAGAGCAAATCATTTGTTCTTCCTCTTTCTTTTTGTGTATACTTGATAGGATTTAATTTTTAGACAGAAAGGAAAAAATGCATGACCACTTTATTAGCCGTAAAGGCGCACCCTTTAACACCAGAAGCTTCCAAATCAATGAACGTTTTTTATGCCTTCATTGACCAGTATCAAAAAAGTCATCCCGACGATGTGATTCAAGTATTGGATTTATTTCAAGAAGATTTTCCTGAAATCGATTATGACATCATGACGGGTTGGAATACATTAGCCAAAGGAAGCGAGTTTCAATCGTTGACAGAAAACCAACAAAAAAAATCAGCCGTTTTAATGAAGCGACTGAACAATTTTTAAACGCTGATAAACTGGTCATTGGAAATGGGTTATGGAACCTAAATATTCCGACACGTTTAAAAGCTTGGTTTGACACTATCAATGTCGCTGGTAAAACTTTTCGTTATACAGATACAGGGCCGATTCCATTAACCCAAAATAAAAAAGCCTTACACATCCAAGCCAATGGCGGTATCTATGAAGGACAAGATTTTGCTTCTCAATATGTCCGAAATATGCTAAATTTTGTTGGCGTAAATGATGTTCAACAAGTTTTTATTGAAGGCGCGGATTATCAGCCTGAACGTACCGAAGAAATCGTTGAAAAAGCTGTTGTTCGCGTACAAGAAATCAGCACTAATTTTTAATGGGAACCATTTCCCACTAGAAAAAAAGCCGAGGAGAATTCTCCTTGGCTTTTTTCTATTTTTGACTATTGATTTCATCAGAAGTATCTTGAATAATCGTGTCGTCATTGTATAGACCGGAAACTCGTTTATACCAAGCAAAGATATTGGTCACAACTACTTTGATAGCAGCATAGGCTGGAACTCCTAGTAAAACACCGACAACACCAAATAATTTTCCGGAAGTAAGTAAGACAAAGAGAATGGTAATGGGATGGATCGATAGCTGACTTCCTAAAACTAGCGGGGAAATCACGCGGCCTTCTATTATTTGTTCAATTCCAAAGACGATTAACACTTTCACTAACAAGGCCGGACCACCCACAATTCCTAGGAAAACGGCAGGTACCATCGCCAGAAAGGATCCTAAATAAGGAATTAAATTCATAAATCCGGCGATAATGCCAAGAGTAATGGCGTAGTCTAACCCAATAATCGAAAAACCTACCATAAACATAAGGGCCACAGCAAAAGCTACGGTCAGTTGGCCGCGAATATAGGAGGAAACTTGTTTGTTCATTTCTCCTAATACTTTTAAGGTTGGCTTTCTCATTTTTGTTGGTAAAAAGTCAACCATAAAAGGCGCTAAATCTTTGCCATCTTTCAAAAGATAAAACAAAATAAACGGCATCGTTACAATAGCGATAAAGGTAGAGGCAATCGCACCAAAAAAGTTCCCAATTCCTTTGAAAGTTGATTTCGACACATTTTGCACAATATTGGTAATGGTGTTCATTAATCGTTCGCCGTAAGTGGATAATTGTTTTTGTACTTGGTCAAAAATTGGATCTGAGAAAAATTTTTTTACGCCATTTTGAACAACGTCAATATATCCTGGTAAATTGTCGGCAAATTGCAAGATTTGATCACGAATTGCGGGAATAATTACCACCACTCCCCAGACAATCAAGGCAATTAGCAAAATAAAAACTAGGATAATTCCATAAATACGACGTAAGCCTTTTTTCTCCAAAAAGTCAACGACAGGGTTCAACAAATAAAATAAGATTCCGGCCATGATGACAGGCAATCCCACCGTCGCAACAAATTGTCCGATTGGTGCAAATAAGTAGGAAACTTTTGTAAAAACAGCAATATTTAATAAAATCAGTAGTAAAATCAACAAACCTGTGACGACTTTATTATTTAAAAACCATTTCCAAAACCATGAAACTGTCAGTTTTTTTTCCTTTTTTTCCATCCAGAATCCCCCTTGTTTTTTACTCGTGATAGGTGATCATCATGCCTTTTTTTATTTCTGGCATTTTAGTTGGTGTTAAATAGATACTACTTGATAATTTATCACTTGGTACATCGGAAAAAACAAAACAAACGTGTTGAATCGTACGCATATTTTGGTTGACTAAATGGCCAACGTCTGTGATTTGGTAGTCTTGATCGCCAAAAGTGATATAATCACCCGTCCGCAATACAATTTCTTCAGGTTTTTCTACTTCATGAAGAACAGAATAAGGCCGCAGACCATCTGTGATCCCAGCGCCAAAGAAAATCAACATATTTTCATCTTTATCAAGCGCCTGATCTCCAATTTCTACTACTTTACTTCGATGCATCAAAAAACTCCTTTCTTTTTTCTTCGTTGTTTTCATTATAACATATTCTGTTTTTTTTAGCGTTTATGGTAAAATAAATATAAGTAAAATTTAGGAGGTTTTAATATGTTAGAAAAAATCTTTTTAGGTACGTATACAAGACGTAAAAGCGAAGGCATTTATACTATCCTTTTAGATACTGAAAAAGCTGAACTTTCCGGTCTTACATTAGCAGCAAAGGAAACGAGTCCTACCTACTTGGCACGCAGTCAAAAAAACTTTACCTATGCTGTGACTTCAGTGGATGGAAAAGGTGGCGCTGCTAGTTATAATCCTTCCTTTAAACTAATGAATCAAGTGACTGAAGAAGGCGCCCCTTTATGCTATGTAGCGGTTGATGAAGATCGCCAATTAGTATATGGCGCCAATTACCACAAGGGTGAAGTCAACGTCTACCAAATTTTAGCAGACGGTTCATTAAAAGCAACAGACGCTCTTTACCATGAGGAACCAGTAGGCCCACATGAAAATCAAGACCACGCCCATGTCCATTATACGAATTTAACGCCTGATAACCGTTTGGCCGTTTGCGATCTTGGAACTGACCGCGTTTATCTTTATACGATTTCAAAAGAAGGAAAATTAACAGAAACTAATGTCTATAAAGCACCTGATGCAACAGGACCCCGGCATTTAGTTTTTCATCCTAATGACCAGTATGCTTATTTGGTCGGTGAATTAGATAGTTCGATTACTGTTTTAGCTTATGATAAAGCAACTGGAACATTTAAAGAAAAGCAAAAAGTGTTTACCATTCCTGAAGATTTTGATGACTTCAATAGTGGTGCTGCGATTCGCGTCACACAAGACGGTCGCTTCCTTTACGCTTCCAATCGTGGACACAATTCGATTGCTGTCTTTGCAATTTCTGAAGACGGCGCTCATCTTGACTTTGTTCAATTGATTAGTTCAGAAGGTGACTTCCCACGTGACTTTGCCCTTGACCCAACAGAAAACTATTTAGTTTGTGCCCATCAAAACAGTGATAATTTAACTTTATATACACGTGATCAAGAAACTGGTAAGCTAACTTGTGTCCAAAAAGATGTCTATGCCCCTGAATGTGTTTGTGTCTTATTTGAATAAAAAAGGAGAAAGCCTATGTTTAGCAAAACACCCAAAGAATTAATTGCCAAAGACTTTTCTAACATTTACAACAAGTGTCAATCGGCCTATGAATTAGTTTCCAATCGAAAATTCGACGTTTCTTTAGCGCTTTTGACCACTGCCGAAGCTTATGCAATTGCTGAAAAAGCCTATGTTCGTTGCGATGTTTTTACTGAATTACAAACGCAAGAAGTAGAAGATTTCGTCAACGCATTTGATGTTTTTTATTTTGAATTAAAACAAGTGCTCTTTCATGAAGACGATGATTTTGATTCCTTATATAAACGTCTAAGAAAAATGAGTGACTGTTATGAAAAAGTCAACAGTTCCTTTGACTTGATTTAAAACAAAAGGCCTCTGACTGGAAATTTCCAATACAGAGGTCTTTTTTTAAAGTTCGATTTTTTTGGTGCCAATATTTTCTAAAAATTGGGCATCGTGTTCCACAACCAGCATGGTCGGTTCTACCAGTTGGATTACTTCTTCTAACTGTTCTTGGTTAAAAACATCCAGATAGTTAAGCGGTTCATCCCAAATGTAAAGTTCGGCCGGCGTTGCCAAAGACTTAGCAATTTCGACGCGTTTTCTTTGGCCCATACTCATGTCCTCAATACGTGTTTGAAATACCTTGCGCTCTAGTCCTAACTTATGCAAGTTGTTTAAAAATTCTTGGTAAGACAGGTGATTTTTATCCGAAAATTTTTGCAAAGTCCCGTGATTGTCTTCATAATTTTGACGCACGTAACTGATGGTAAGTTTTTGCGGTCGTAATACCGATCCAGATGATTTCCCTGTGAACTGACCTAAAAGAAATTGGATCAATGACGATTTTCCCGAGCCGTTCGCTCCCTGAATGACTACTCGTTCTTTTTGATTGATTTCAAAAGAAAGGGGGTCAAACAACTTTTTTTCACCATAACTTAGCTGTAAATTTTCTATCTTTAGCAATTGTTTATGATGGGTGGGACGAAAATCCATGGTCAATGGATCGATATATTCAATATCATGCAATAACTTTTCTTTTTCTTTGGCCTGTCTGTCCATTCGATTGACCATTGCCTTGGACCGTTTCATTACCCGTGCTGCCCGCGCACCAATAGCTCCCGTATCCCCGATTGCACCACTACCTTTGACATTCGGATTGCCGTATTTATCTCTTTCACGCCCACGCGACCACTCGGCTTTTTCTTCTGAGGATTGTTTCAAGCGACCAATTTCTTTTTTCAACTTTACATTTTGTTCTTGTTCATAAGAATCGCGACGCTTCTTTTGTTCTTCATATACTGAAAAATTGCCTTGATAAAGAATCAGCTGACTTTTTTCAATCGATAAAACATGGTCCACCACCTCATCAACAAAACGACGATCATGACTGACTAAAATGAATCCTTGCTTTTTATTTTGTAAATAGCTAGCGACTTGTTCTCTTGCCACTTTATCCAAGTGGTTAGTCGGTTCATCAATCAGAGGAAAATGAAGATCATCGACAAATAACAAAGCCAATAGCACCTTAGTTTGTTCCCCGCCGGATAAACTTTCAAAAGGACGCCAGACAATCTCTGGATCCACCTTCAATAAGTTTAGCTCTCTTTCTAATTTCCAATCCTCAAATTCAGACAATTCTTCCAATACAAAATGCGTCAATAAACTTTTATCCGCTACTTTTTGCGGAAAATAAACAAAATCTAAGGTATGCTCTATTGTTCCTTGATAGGAAAAGTCGTTTTGTAATAGCTTCAATAAAGTTGTTTTGCCACGGCCATTTCGGCCAATCAATCCTAATTTCCAATCCGTATCAATCACTAAATTGGTATGATCAAATAACAAAGTAGCCTGGGTATCAAAGCCAAATGACAAATTTTTTATTTTAATGTTTCCCATACTGCCTCCTTTCTCTTGTTCAAACAAGAAAAAGTCTCTCTCCTATTTTCAGGAAAGAGACTTCTGTATGAAAGGATAAAAAGATCCCGTCATCAAAAAAGTATCCAATCCTGAAAATCTGCACACTACTCCCTTGGCTAGCCAAGACAATAATCTAAATGCAGCTTCAACAAATTGGATTAATTTTTCAATGCAAGATCCCTCATTTCGTTTTTTATTAAGTTAAAGATAGCATATTATTACTGAAATAGCAAAAATATGGCGTTGCTTGGCACTTCTCTAAACAGAGAGTACAATTCTTTTGGCCACCTTTCATTCCGTGGCCGTTACTTTTCGTTTCTTTTGGCCACCGTTCATTTCGTGGCCGTTGCTTTTCGTTTCTTTTGGCCACCGTTCAATCTGTGGCCGTTACTTTTCGTTTCTTTTGGCCACGGTTCATTTCGTGGCCGTTTCTTTTCAATTTCGGCTGATCTGCACTATTCGAATTTTTTATTGCATAAAAAAACCACCAGTTTGGTTAGGACTGGCGGAAAAAGGAGTAAATTACTCGCTTAAAAGGGAGTAAAATGAAAAATAAAAAGGTTATTATTGGTTACTTGTGTAGTATAACGCAATGTCTAAGCTTTTGTCTTAAAAATGTTCTAATAGTTTCATTAAATAATTCTTTTTTTGAATTGGCATTTTATCATTTTCAGGTGATTATTTTAATAATAGGTTGGTCATACGAGAAATGGCAAAACTAATGCCATCGGAAGCTTTGTCCTGACGTTTTTCAGCGGCATCAAAGGCTTCAACATCAATATCATCCGATAAACTTTGAATCATATCTTCGCAACCGGCAATATATTCTTTGTAAGAAGTTTCTAATTTTTTATGAAATCCCAACACTCTAGCGGTGGGACGCAATTGGCTGATTTGCTGCGCCATTTCTTGATACTGTTTGGTTCCAGTTGTAAATATTTGGATAATTTCTTGGCGCTTTTCTTCGGTTATTTCAGTTGTTTGATCGTTATCGATGGCTTCTCGAATCGTTTCAAAGCTAGGATTCATTTCTTCACCGATTTTTTCAGTATCTGTCACGATTTGATTTATTTTTTGTACATAAAATCCTAAATTTGGCTTTACCATGAGGTCCCTACTTTCTTTTTTCTTATTGTACCTCAACTTTTGAAGAAGTTCAAAAAAATTAGTTATTTTTTAGCAGCAACGTCTCCTTTGCTAAAATTAAAGACAATAAAGAACCATTAACTATCCTTTACAGACAGCTAATGGTTTTGGATTAATCATCGACATCTACTTCTAAAACTTCTCCACTTTGAGCATCTAATTTTACTTCAGTTTTTGTATTGCCGTCTCT
>DXDB01000033.1 GCA_019115705.1 Candidatus Tetragenococcus pullicola
CCGTTTGGTGCAATGAAATAGCTACGATATCTTGTTTTTTATTCATCATCATTCCTCCAACTCGTTTACTATAGAGTAAGTATAGAATGAAAGTGAGGTCTGTTAAAGATACCGTTTCATTTTGCGCTTACGAAATAATTGCAAAGACTTTAAAAAAACTGTAAAAGAAAGAATAGTTTGTTATCGACTTATTTTGTGATATGATATTTCTATTGAGGTAATTAGGAGAGGATGGTCATTTTGCAATTTTATGGTATCGACGCGTTACTTCGTATAATCAGTCATTTTGCTTTTATCTGTCTTGCTTTTCGAGCATTGGGGTCGATAAGAACAGATACTTTCTTTAAAGCTTACCATACCTCCCAAATTCGAATCTTTTTTATTTTATTATCAATTGTGATAGGTTATATATCTAGTTCGTTCTTTTTAGAACTTATACAACTAAGTAAAAATATTTTTTATCAATTTCTTAATTAGTGTGACAGTAAATTTTTTTGTGTTATACTATAAAATGGTTTGAGTGAGGGGTCACTTAAAGGAAATGCTGGAGGGAATACAATGGAAGAAATCATCGTTCAAGGTGGAAATAAACTAAAGGGAACCGTAAAAATAGAGGGAGCAAAAAATGCTGTTCTTCCCATTTTAGCTGCAAGCTTGTTAGCTGAAGAAGGAGTAACAACATTATATAATGTTCCAATATTATCTGATGTTTTTATGATGAAACAAGTAATCAAACATTTGAATACAGAGGTTACATTTGATCAAGAAAAAAATAAAATGACTATCAATGCATCTAGTCCGTTAAAAGTTGAAGCACCCTACGAATATGTAAGTCAAATGAGGGCTTCTATCGTTGTTATGGGTCCATTATTAGCACGCAATGGACATGCTAAAGTTGCCATGCCTGGTGGATGCGCGATTGGGAAAAGACCAATTGATTTGCATTTAAAAGGTTTTCAAGCTTTAGGAGCTAAAATTATCCAAAAAGATGGTTATATTGAAGCTATTGCTGATAAACTGCATGGAAATAGTATTTATTTAGATTTTCCAAGTGTAGGAGCTACACAAAATATTATGATGGCTGCAGTAAAAGCTGAGGGTATCACAACTATCGATAACGTAGCTAGAGAACCTGAGATTGTTGACTTAGCAAATGTTTTGAATAAAATGGGAGCTAAAATACATGGGGCAGGAACAGAGACGATGAGAATCGAAGGTGTTTCTCATTTATACGCAGTGAATCACTCTATTGTCCAAGACCGTATTGAAGCAGGGACGTTCATGGTAGCTGCAGCTATGACACAAGGAAATGTACTGATTCAAGATGCTATTTCTGAACACAACCGTCCTTTGATTTCTAAGCTAATCGAAATGGGAGCTAAAATTACTGAAGAAGATCAGGGCATTCGTGTGATTGGTCCAGAGGCCATTAAAGCAACAGACATTAAAACGATGCCACATCCGGGTTTTCCAACCGATATGCAAGCCCAAATGACTGCCATACAAGCAATAGCTGATGGAACAAGTATAATAACTGAAACTGTTTTTGAAAATCGATTCCAGCATTTAGAAGAGATGCAACGAATGAATGCAAAAATTAAAATAGATGGAAATGTTGCAATCATTGAAGGCAATAAAGATATACAAGGTGCACTTGTTTATGCGACTGATTTGAGAGCTGCTGCAGCTTTGGTTTTATTTGGTTTGCGTGCAAAAGGAATCACTCGGGTTCGAAACTTGAAGTATTTGGATCGAGGTTATTACAAATTCCATGAAAAATTATCAAGTCTCGGTGCAAAAGTAGAACGAGTTTCTTCAGATGACGAAAAAAGTGAAAAAACATTAGTTTCTCAATCATAAGAGGTGGTAACATGCAAAATCTCCGTTATATCACTATTTCTTTAGCAAAAATATTGCTTGTCATGGTATTGGCGATTGTTTTATTTTTTGTTGGATTAATGGTTGGTTATGGTATCTTTGGAAATGGTTCTCCCAAAGATGTTTTTAGTCCGGTTTTATGGCAACATATTATGGAATTTATGCACTGATCAAAAGTTAAATAGGATATAGGTGAAGAAAGTGCAAAAAATACTGATTCAATTGGTTCGTGGCTATCAGCGCTTTATTTCTCCTTTAACGCCACCAAGTTGCCGATACTACCCTACCTGTTCTTCGTATATGATCGAAGCAATTACTGTTCATGGTTCCTTGAGAGGGATCTTAATGGGAATTTCGAGAATCTTTCGATGTCATCCATGGGCAAAGGGTGGTTTGGATTACGTTCCAGAGCATTTCTCATTACGAAAAAACACTACAGACAAAGTACGACCAAATTACTTTTCGGGAAAAAAGAATAGACCCTTTCGTAAAAAAAACAAGTAGCTAGCTACTTGTTTTTTTAGTAGCTTCAGTTATACAATATTATTTATTTGACCAAACCAACACTGACTATTTGAAAAATTATGAACTTTTAGATAATAAAGGACTTCATATTTATTTAATTAAGAAATTAATGAAAAAAGATTAGAAATATTCAGAAAACTTATTGACAATTATTAGAATATTTTGTATATTTAGTATCATATTCATAAGAATTAAGGGGGAGTTAAAATGAAGAAAAAAATTATGTTTTTATTTGCCAGTCTAACACTACTATCAGCTTGTAGTGCAGCACCAAGCGGAGGAAATTCAGCAGGAGGCAGTGCTAAAGCTGGAAATGAATCTGAAGGCGATACAATTAAGATTGGCTTGAATCTTGAATTATCAGGAGCTGTGGCCGGGTATGGTTCTCAAGAGAAAGAAGGAGCTCTTTTGGCCATTGAAAAGATCAATGAAGATGGTGGCATTTTAGGAAAGCAAGTTGAAGCCGTTGAAAAGGATAATAAATCAGATAATAATGAAGCAGCTACGTCGGCGGCTAATTTATCTACGAATGATAAAGTTGTAGCAATTATTGGCCCAGCAACTTCGGGAGCTACTAAAGCAGCTATTCCAAATGTAACCAAAGCGGGGGTTCCAATGATTACTCCGTCAGCGACAGCAGATGAGATCACTGTCAATGGAGATATGGTTCAAGAGTATGTTTTCCGTTCCTGTTTCCAAGATAGTTTTCAAGGAGTCATATTAGCCCAATATGCTGCAGATACAATGCAAGCCAGTAAAGCAGCTATTTTAGGAGATAATTCGAGTGATTATGCTAAGGGTCTTTCAAAAGCTTTTGAAGGTGAATTTAATGGTGATATTGTAACCAAAGAAAACTTTACCACTGGTGACAAAGACTTCCAAGCGCAATTGACAAAAATAAAAAACAGTGATTATGATGTTTTGTACGTTCCCGGTTATTATGAAGAAGCAGGCTTGATTATTAAACAAGCTCGTGAAATGGGGATTGAGGAACCAATTCTTGGTGCTGATGGTTTTGGTGACGAAAAAATGATCGAATTGGCTGGTGCCATCAATGTATCTAATGTGTTTTATACAGGACATTTTTCTTCTTTAGCACCTGCTAATGACACAGTTCAACCATTTATTGATAATTTTAAAGAAAAATATGGAAAAGAACCATCTACATTTAACGCATTGTCTTATGATGCAATGTTTATGATCAAAGCAGCGATTGAGGCAAAAGATTCTGCTGATTCGGCTTCAATTACAGAAGGACTGGCTACTTTGGAAGATTTTGAAGGGGTCACAGGTAGCATTACAATGGATGAAAATCACAATCCGAAAAAATCAGTTGTTGTGATCGGTTTTGAAGATGGGAAAGAAGACTCAGCTGAAACTATCAACCCATAATCATGTAAACAAGGCTTAGGCTGGGACAAACAACTTGTTCAAAAGATGTTGTCGCAGCCTAATTCTATTAAAAATGAAGAATTTGGATGTGAAAAATATGGAAATTATAACCCAACAATTTATCAATGGATTATTTTTAGGAAGCGTCTATGCTCTGATGGCACTTGGCTATACCATGGTTTATGGCATTATCAATTTGATTAATTTTGCTCATGGTGAAATTTATATGATTGGAAGCTTTATTGGTTATTTTTTGATACATACATTTAATAATTATAACGTGTTGCCTAATGCTTGGGGATTTTTTATTGCAATGATTCTTTCTATGGTGTTAAGTGCTGTTATTGGGATGGTTATTGAATTTTTGGCCTATCGACCGCTTCGGAAATCAACGCGAATTTCGGCACTGATCACAGCAATAGGTGTTTCTTATTTATTACAAAATCTAATGATCTATTTCTTTTCTGCAGATTCACGCTCTTTTCCACAGTCAATTGCTAGGAAGTCTTACTCGATAGGATTTATCTCTGTTAGTAATGTACAGTTACTTATTTTACTTGTTTCTTTGATTCTGATTGTTTTGTTACAGTTAATCATCAAGAAAACACGAATGGGTAAGGCTATGAGAGCTGTGAGCGTTGATAGTGATGCGGCACAGTTGATGGGAATTAATGTGAATCGAACCATTTCTTTCACATTTGCCATTGGGTCTGCCCTAGCTGCTGCTGGAGGAATGTTAATTGGACTTTATTACAATTCAATCAACCCAATGATGGGTGTTGCGCCGGGCTTAAAATCTTTTGTTGCGGCAGTACTAGGAGGAATTGGGGTCATTCCAGGTGCTGCTTTAGGTGGGTTTGCGATCGGCCTAATTGAGACACTAGCAACTGCTGTGGGCTTATCTCAATACAAAGATGCCTTGGTTTATGGTGTTTTGATTATTATTTTGTTAGTACGTCCTGCAGGAATATTAGGGAAACATATCAAAGAGAAAGTGTAGGTGAGAATGGTGAAAAAAAATCTAAAATATAATTTAATCTGGACATTACTCGCTGTTCTTGTTTATTTTGTTTTATTTGGTCTGTATAATGCGGGAATTATTACAATATTTACAGACGCAATTATCGTAAATATTGGTATCAATATTATTTTAGCCATTGGGTTGAATTTGATTATTGGCTTTTCAGGCCAATTTTCTTTAGGTCATGCCGGCTTTATGGCCATTGGTGCCTATGCTGTGGCGATTATTACTCGTGAAAATCCAACCTGGCTTGGTTATTTTGTTGGTATTTTGGCTGGCATTATTGTTGCTGGTGCGATAGCTCTTTTGGTTGGTATTCCGACATTAAGATTAAAAGGGGATTACTTAGCTATTGCTACCTTAGGAATTTCCGAAATTATTCGAATTTTGATTGTCAATGTGGATTCGGTTACCAATGGCCCAGCCGGAATTTTTGGAATTCCTTTTTTCAGTAATTGGCAGATTGTTTATTTGTTTGTCGTATTTTCTTTAATAGTTGTCACAAATTTTATTCATAGTGCTTCAGGAAGAGCAGTTTTATCTATTCGAGAAGATGAAATTGCAGCAGAAGCTATGGGAATAAATACTACGAAATATAAAGTAGTTGCTTTTGTATTGGGTGCTGTATTAGCCAGTGTTGGTGGCAGTCTTTTTGCTGGATATCAACAATCTGTTTTTCCAAATGATTATGGTTTTATGAAATCCATTGATATTTTGATTATTGTTGTGTTTGGTGGAATGGGAAGTACAACAGGTGCTGTTATTTCAGCCGTTGTCCTCGGAGTTTTGAATATGTATCTTCAAGACTTTGGGAGCCTTCGAATGATTATTTATGCCTTGGCCATTATCATCATCATGATTTTTAAACCAAGTGGATTATTAGGAACCAAGGAAATTTCAATAAAAGCTATTTTTGCAAAATTTGGGAAAAAGGAGGAAGAAATAAATGCCTCTACTGACGGTAAGTAATTTAACAAAAAACTTTGGTGGGTTGTCTGCAGTTTCAAACGTAGATATTACCTTAAATAATAATGAGTTAGTTGGACTCATTGGACCAAATGGGGCGGGAAAAACCACCTTATTTAATCTTTTGACAGGGGTGTATACACCAAGTGAGGGCGATATTTTATATTCAGGAAATGACAAAGAAACACGATTAAATGGCGTAAGTCCCCATAAAATTGCCAAATTAGGACTCTCTCGAACCTTTCAAAATATTCGTTTATTTAAAGAATTAACCGTTATGGATAATGTTTTAATTGCCATGAACGGAAAACACCCGGAAAATTTTCTTACCACTATTTTCCGTTTACCAAAATTTTATAAACAAGAAGAAGCGATTAGAAAAAAAGCCTTTGATTTGTTAGAGATGTTTGGTTTGGAGAAAAAAACGGAGACCTTGGCAAAAAACCTTCCTTATGGTCAGCAACGACGCTTAGAAATTGTTCGAGCCTTAGCAACTCAACCCAAAATTTTATTTTTAGATGAACCTGCAGCTGGAATGAATCCACAAGAAACAGCTGATTTAACCACATTAATTTATGAGATTCATGAAAAATTTGATTTGACCATTGTCTTGATTGAACACGACATGAGTTTAGTGATGAAAATATGTGAACGAATCTATGTATTGGAATATGGCCGCGTCATTGCGCAAGGTAATCCTGAAACCATCAAACAAAATCCTCAAGTAATTAAAGCTTATTTAGGAGGGGATGTTTAACATGCTAACTGTGAAGAATCTTTCGGTGCATTATGGAGTTATTGAAGCTGTACATGATATTTCTTTTAATGTCAATCAAGGAGAAATTGTTTCTTTGATTGGAGCGAATGGTGCTGGAAAAACGACAATTTTACGAACTATTTCAGGGTTGATTCATCCATCTAAGGGAACCGTTCTTTTTGAAGATCATACGATTAGTAAACGACCTCCACAAAAAATTGTCTCACAAGGAATTTCACAAGTGCCAGAAGGACGTCATGTTTTTCCTGGAATGACAGTTATGGAAAATTTAGAAATGGGGGCTTATTTACGAAAGGAAGACTTAAAAGAGAGCTTTTCTCAAGTTTTTGAAAAATTTCCGATTTTAAAAGATCGAAAAAATCAAGATGCGGCCACTCTTTCCGGAGGTGAACAGCAAATGCTAGCGATGGGGCGGGCGTTAATGTCAAAACCCAAGTTATTATTGTTAGATGAACCTTCAATGGGCTTGGCACCTATTTTTATTCGAGAGATTTTTTCAATTATTGAAGAAATCCAAAAACAAGGGACAACTGTCTTATTAATTGAGCAAAATGCACAAATGGCCTTGTCAATTGCCGATCGTGGGTATGTGTTAGAGACCGGAAAAATTGTATTAGAAGGTACTGGTAAAGAACTTTTAACAAGTGAAGCTGTTAAAAAAGCTTATTTAGGAGGTTAAACCATGAGTGTTCGTGATTTTATGACAAAAGAATTAATCACTGTTACACCAGATATACGAATTTTTGATGCTGTTGATTTAATGAAAAAACATACGATTCATCGTTTACCTGTTTTAAAAGAGAATCAATTAGTTGGGCTAATAACAGAAGGCGTCATACAAGAAGCAATGCCGTCAAAGGCAACGAGTCTGAGTGTTTATGAAATCAATTATCTATTGAATAAAACAACAGTTGCAGATTGTATGATAAAAGAAGTTGAAACCATTGAACCGGATGCTCTTTTAGAAGATGCGATTTGGACTATGCGAAAGAATAATATTGGAGTTTTACCTGTCGTTGAAAACAAAGAATTAGTTGGTATTATAACCAATAATGATATTTTTGATGCCTTTTTAAAAATTACAAGTTATGATTCTGATGGGACACGAGTAATTATTTCGATTCAAGAAGATCATAAAGGAATTCTCGCTCGTGTTGCCCAAACGTTGGCAGACCATGATTTTAGTATCTCCACCTTAGTTGTTAATCGGACGGTAGAAGCTACCTACATTGAGATACAGGTGGATTCAAAAGAGTCAAAAGAGATTGGTGATGTATTAGAAAAGGCTGGTTACACAGTAGTAAATGCCGTGATAACAAAACCCAATCATATATAAAAATGGGCAGTTTTTTTAAAAGCTTCGTGGCAGAAATGATAGCAATTACTAAATAATATGGTAAAATGGTCTACGAGGTGAATGCAGTGAAGAAAAATAAAGATATTCAAATCCGTATAGATGAAAATAAAATTCAGAGAAATGGTGTCTCTATACCTGTTTCCGAATTATCTATTGGCAATAAAAAAATTGGCCAGATTCTTCAATTAGATGAAAAGAAATATCAAGCTTTTTTAGGTGAAGAGGATTTGGGAACCGTGCGCAAATTTGATGATGCGGTTGAAAAAGTTATTCTTCAATGGAATTTGACAACAGACTAGACATACATTCTATCCAAATGCATGAATGGACCTTTAGACTCTTCTGATTATTTTGAAGAGGTTAAAGGTCTATTTTTTGAATGCATTCTCTGATGGCTGCCGTCATGTTTTGGTAAAGTTCCAGAGAAAGTTCCTCGCGAACCATTTCTTCTTTGTCTGGTAATTCATTCACTAAAGGCAATTCATTTGCTGAAAAGAAATATTGCTCAATACGTTGTAATGCTTGTTGCAATTGATCTTTTGCATATAAACGCGCATGTTGGTCTGAAAATGGTAGATAATTATCAGAAGCGATCTGTTCATTCATATAGTCGTTTGCGAGCCGCTTGATTTTTCCCTTGATTTCATAAGGTGTTGTTAACTTCGAATAGTCTTGATTCTTTAAGTAATGACTCAGTTGTTTTTTTAACATTCCATCTGTTAATAAAGGGTGTAAAGCTTTTTTGCTCGTTTCTTCTTTATTAGAAGAAGTCAGATGCCCCACATAGTCATCAATTAAGTAAGAAACAGAGGGTAACAGTAATTCTTCTATACTCATTTGCCCGTATCCGGCAATTTTTTTCAACCGAGGAGCATTCGGTAAACTTTTCCCCGCTTCCCATCTTGAAACGATACTATCACTTGCTGGAGGATCAAAAAGCTCACCAAATTCTCTCGTATTTTTCCCTTGTTTTAAGCGAATCAATTGAATTCTTTTCCCAATAGTTTTTTTATCTGTCTTCATTTTTTTCTCCTTTTTTATAGTATCTCATATTTTTTTAGAAAAAGCTACGTAAACCTACGCAATTCTCTTGACTTCGAACGGATGTTTGCTATAATATTCATATACCGACTCAAACCGACTTGAAAAGGAGAAGATGAAATGAATAAAAATCTATCGATGGATGATATAATGACAGAAACTTATGAATTAACAGGAGGTATTTTAGGTTTGTATTTATTTATTGATGATCGTTTTGTTGGCACAGAAGGAATCACATTAGAGGATATTAGTGCCTTAAACGGTTTATCACATGCTATTTTAGAAATATCTAAAAAGCATGATCGACATATTGAAGAATTCTCCCAAATTTATCGAGAATCCTGTCTGGAATTTGAGGAAAAGGATTCGGAATAAGCAAGATAAAATGGAATGATTCCTGAAGTGAGCTAGCTTATTACGATCCATGATAAAAAAACAAGTTTGTCATACATGAACTTGTCGTGAAATAGTATAAATAGGCATTCCTAAAAATCATAAGAGATTAACTGTCTATGGTGGCGAATATTCTAGATTGTGTTTAGTAATCGTTTCCTATTCGAAAAGATGAAAAAAACACAAAATAGGCTTGCAAAATGACAAAGATTTTTGTATCATAAGCTAGTCAGGTTTTTTTAGACAGTTGGAGGAGTAGCGAAGAGGCTAAACGCGACGGACTGTAAATCCGTTCCTTCGGGTTCAGTGGTTCGAATCCACTCTCCTCCACCATTGGGGTATAGCCAAGCGGTAAGGCAAGGGACTTTGACTCCCTCATGCGTTGGTTCGAATCCAGCTACCCCAGTATTTAGAGGCATCGTTTGAGCGGTGTCTTTTTTTGATTCCCTTTTAGAAAATGTGGTAAGATAGAAGAAATACATCCATTTATTAAGAAAGGAATGAATTTTATGAGCGTAATAAAAAAATGGAAACAACAAGTAAAAGATCGGGCAGAGTCGATTTATGAATTGAGTAAGAAAGACGTAAGAGTTGATATTTCACCAAAAGGTATTCAAACAAAAGAAAAACGGCCTACGAAACAACGAATAAAATGGCAAGCGAAAAACCATTAAAAAATGGATTTCTAGCAGATGATACGATCGTCTGTTAGAAGTCTATTTTTTTAGACCAATTGGAATAAGTTGCATAAATTTGGTATATTTCTTTGTTTTGTTTTGTAAAAGAAGTCTATACCAGTTATAATAAGAGAGAAGGGGAGAATAAGATGGCAGATAAGTTACCTGTATATTTACAAATACATGATACAATTAAAGAAAAAATAGAATCTCATTATTGGGAAATAGGCGATCGACTTCCTTCTGAACGAGAGCTTTCTGAAAAATTTGGAGTAAGCCGTATGACATTACGACAAGCCATCCAAACATTGGCTGATGAAGGAATATTAGAGCGTAAAATTGGTTCAGGGACTTATGTTGCCAGCCAGAAAGTTCAAGAAAAAATGGCAGGAACCACGAGTTTCACTGAAATCATGCTTGCTCAAGGAAAAAAACCGTCAAGCAAGACGATCACTTATTTTATGACAAAACCTAGTACAAGTGAGCAAGAAAAACTTCACCTATCCGAAAAAGATGAAATCTTAAAAATGGAAAGAATTCGATTTGCTGATGATGTTCCAATTTGTTATGAAATAGCAAGTATTCCAGGATATTTGATTGATGGCTTTAGTAAAGATGAAGTCTCATCTTCTTTATATAAAATACTAGAAGAAAAAGGAAATCGAAAAATCGGTGCCGCCAACCAAACCATTACAGCACTTAATGCTTCAGAAAGGATTGCTGAATATTTGGAGCTTAAAAAAGGGGATGCTCTGTTACGACTTCGGCAAATATCTTATTTGACAGATGGCACCCCATTTGAGTATGTGCGCAGTCAGTATGCGGGAAACCGATTTGAATTTTTTTTAGAAAGATAAGTCAAGTGACGATTTTTTCTACAAATACCTTTTCACCTTTTGTTAAAGTAACATTTCCATTTAATAACTCAATGAGTTCTTTTTCAAAGTCTTCAAAGTTATCGACGATTACGCATAAGGTAACATCTGCTAAAAACGTTGTTTCTTTGATGACGTACTTATTTTGTTCAAGAAAATGCTGGAGTTTTCCTAATTGTGCATAGTTGATTTTAACAAAAATTTCTTGCTGGAGTTTTTTTTCAATGATTCCAATTTTTTGGATAGCTTGAGAGACACTATGAGTGTAAGCACGAATTAAACCACCAGCTCCTAGTTTTGTGCCACCAAAATATCTCGTAACGACTGCTACAACATTGACCAACTGATTTTTTTTAAGAACTTCTAACATGGGAATTCCTGCAGTTCCAGTTGGCTCACCATCATCTGAGAATCGTTGAATTTCACTATTTTTTCCTAGTATTGTCGCAAAGCAATGATGGTTTGCTTTCCAGTGCTCTTTTTGGATGACTTGTAAAAATTCTTTTGCTTCGTCTTCTGAAGAGACTCTAGCTATCGAACAGATAAATTTAGATTTTTTGATTTCTATTTCTGATTGTCCATTTTTTCGAATGGTTCGGTACGATTTGTCAAACACGATAAATAACCTCCTATTACCAATTAGTATAGAAAACAACTAGTTTTTTTGCAATGTTAAAGGGCATGCTACTCAAAAATAAGGAGTCATGGAGGGGTAAAATGACTGTAAGAAAAAGAAAATATGATGCGATCACACAATACTTAGTCCATAATGGCGGTAGTCAAGTGACGTTAACCTTTACTCAATTTGATGAGTTATTGTTTCCCTCAAAAGGCTTACCAAAAACTGCCCGAGAAACCAAAGATTGGTGGGTCAATGATTATTTGTATCCGGAAAATGGAGCGTATGCATGGATAAATGCTAATTATGAAGTGATTCGTGTCGACTTAAAAAAAGAATTTGTTATTTTTAGACCTTTAGTAAAGGAAAATTTATTTGTGAACGATTCCTTTCCTGGAAAACGTTGACAAACAAAAATAATCTTTTATAATAAAGGTACATTTTAATTAATGGAACAAGGAAAGGGAGTTTTAAAAATGGCCAAAACAACAATTATGCTTGTTTGTTCTGCAGGAATGAGTACAAGTTTATTAGTAACAAAAATGCAAAAAGCGGCAGCAGAAAAAGATATTGATGCTGATATATTCGCAGTCTCTGCTTCTGATGCAGATAATAATTTAGCAAATAAAAATGTTGATGTTTTATTATTAGGACCTCAAGTTCGTTTTATGAAAGATGATTTTGCTAAACGAGTAGAACCTAAAGGAATTGCTTTAGATGTTATTAACATGACTGATTACGGCATGATGAATGGCGAAAAAGTTTTGGAACAAGCTTTAAAATTGTCAGGAAAATAAAAAGAACGTTAGATCAATCAGATAAAAACGAAAAATAGAACTCCTTCTTAAGGGATTCTATTTTTTTGCGCTTATTTCACTAACCTTTTCTTGAAAAGTCTTAAATTTGTCTTCCTTTTTTGGGAATAAAAGATATTTTTGCGTACCTTATATCTGAGGTGAAAAAAATGCAAGAAATGATAGGAAGACAAGTGGTTGTCGATGAAAAAGAAAAAAATCTTTTGAAGGGAAATATCACGTTAAGACCGGCAATGACTAGAAATGAAAAAATTCGTTGTACGCGTTGCGGAAGTAGCTATGCAAAGGATCAGTATCAACTTCAAAACGGCGCTAATTACTGCCCAAACTGTATTCAATTTGGACGAATCACAAGCTTCGACTGGTTAGCCTCTGAAGATATCAAGGAAAAGATGCCACGAGAAGTCGCTTTTACTTGGAAAGGACAACTAACTTCTGCTCAAAACCACGTGTCTAAAAGTCTAGTGAAAAATGTGACGCTTAAGAAAAATAGCTTAGTTTGGGCAGTAACGGGATCTGGAAAAACAGAAATGATCTTCCCCGTGATACAGGCTGTTTTGTCAACAGGTGGGCGAGTCGCCATTGCATCCCCTAGAATAGATGTGTGTCGTGAATTGTTTCCACGGCTTGAGGCGGTTTTTCCAAAAGAAAATGCTTTGCTATTATATGGGGATTCTGAAGAGAAATATCGTTTTTCTTATTTAACAATTTGTACGATTCATCAATTTGCAAACTTTTACCATGCTTTTGATTTAGTCGTGATAGACGAAATTGATGCTTTTCCTTATGAAGGAGATTTGCTCTTACATTTTTTTGTGTCACAAGCAATAAAAAAAGACGGACAATTTATTTACTTAACGGCAACACCACCGAATCATCTACTAGAAGAGATAAAAGATGATTTTTCTATTGAGAAATTACCAATTCGGTTTCATAAACGACCATTAATTGTTCCCGAGCTGATATGGTATGAAAATTGGCAACATTGTTATTCAAAAAGACGTCGGTTAAAGAAATTCATAAGCTATCTAAATGAACTGCTTATTGATAATGACGTCTTGGTCTTTTGTCCAAGTATTTCATATATGCAGACTTTATACCATAAAGTCAAATTATTTCTTCCTGAGATGGAGATGACTAGTGTTTCTTCCCAAGATGAACGACGAGAAGAAAAAGTTCAAAACATGAGAGATAAAAAATATAGAGTATTGTTTACTACCACTATCCTTGAACGTGGCGTTACGTTTGAACGAGTATCCGTTATAATCATGGGATCTAATCATCCGGTATATTCAAAATCAGCCTTGGTGCAAATAGTAGGACGTGTTGATCGCAAGGGAGAATTCCATAATGGACGTGCTATTTTTTTCTATAATCAAATGACGACAGCTATTAAAAGTGCTTGTGTCGAAATAAAAGAAATGAATCAACTGGCAAAGAGGTGGCAAACAGATGCAATGTAGTTGGTGTCAAAAAGAAATCATTCGAAATTTAACACTTAAAGAAATTCTTTGGCCATTTTTAATCAAAGAAAGAAGATGTGAAAATTGTCAACAAAGACTAACTGTCATTAAACAGCCTTGTTGTTCTACATGTTGTAAACCAGGACTTCAGGACCCATGTGAAGATTGTTTAAAATGGAAAGAAAGATATCCTACGTATGATTTTTGCCATCAAGCTCTTTTTGATTATGATGAAGCTTTCAAGGAATGGATCCATCAATATAAATTCAGGGGAGATTATCGTTTACGTTCGACTTTTGTGCCAGAAATAAAAAATTTTTTTAAAGGAAAAGAAGAGGATATTATTTGTTGTATACCGGTTTCAAAAAAACGATTTGAACAAAGAGGGTTCAATCAAGTAGAAGCTATTTTTGTTGCGGCCAATATTAAGACGGTTCCACTTTTAAGTAAAATAGACGATAAGGATGAGATTCCACAATCGCAAAAAAATAAGATAGAACGTCTAAAAACACCTCAAACATTTTTTGCAACAAAATGGGCAAGTGAAATCAAAGATAAGAAGGTCTGGATCGTTGATGATGTCTATACGACAGGAAGAACGATGTTTTACGCTGCACAAGCTTTGATTTCTTATAACCCTAAACAAATCCGTACCTTTTCATTAGCAAGGTAATAAAAAAACGAAAAAATGGAATCGTGTTACCGATTTCTTTTGCATTTCAACAAAAGTTCGATATAATGGATATAAGAGGAAAGATAAATTCGATTCTCTTGAATTGGTAGATGAAAGGGGCAATTGATATGTTTAGATACAATGTACGCGGAGAAAATATTGAGGTCACTGAAGCTATTCGTAATTATGTGGAGAAAAAAGTGGGGAAACTAGAACGTTATTTTAGTGATTCTCCTGAAGCAACAGCTCATGTAAACTTAAAAGTTTATACTGAAAAGACAGCAAAAGTGGAAGTAACTATACCACTACCTTATCTTGTACTACGGGCTGAAGAAACATCTCCAGATCTTTATGCAAGTGTTGATCTTGTGGTTGACAAGCTCGAACGACAAATTCGCAAATACAAAACAAAAATCAATCGCAAGAGTCGAGAAACGGCGATGCCTGATATTGACCATGAATCCATTTTTAAAGAAGAAAATGGGACGGAAGAAAATGGAAATGAGTTAGAAATCGTACGTACAAAACGACTTTCATTAAAACCGATGGATAGTGAAGAGGCTGTCCTTCAAATGAATATGCTAGGACATAATTTCTTCATTTTTGAAGATGCTGAAACAAATGGGATTAGTATTGTTTATGGTCGTCGAGACGGGAAATACGGACTTATCGAGACCGACTGATCGCTCAATAAGTAAAATAAACAAAACAGATCTGACAAATCAACGTCAGATCTGTTTTGTTGTGAAGCATAATTGATGTGCGTATAAAAATCATCGTAATTTACCTAGATTATCAAATATTTTCTTAAAAATAATGAGAAAATTTGTATGAAAAAAAGGTTTGTGATAGGTTAATAAAGAATAATTCAGAGTGGTTCACTAATAAAGCTTGTCCGACTGTCTAAAAAAAGAAAATAGGAAGCTAGTGTTTGAAAATATGCTTTTTTCAAAATTGTGTGATAGATAGGCAATTGTAATTCGGATATAGAAGCTTTTAAAAACAGTGGTAATCGTTAAGAACTAGTGATAAAATGGATTGAAGATATTCCATTAAGAAATAGAAGCAATGGAGCAAAAGGAGAAGAAAATAAGAATGGCCAACTTTTTTAAAAAATTGATTGAAAATGACAAAAAAGAATTAAAACGGTTAGATCTTATGGCAAATAAGATTGAAAAACTAGCTGACCAAATGAATGCCTTGACTGATGAACAATTACGTGCAAAAACAGAAGAATTTAAAGCACGCTACAAACAAGGAGAAACATTAGATGAACTATTGACAGAAACATTCGCGGTTGTCCGAGAAGCTTCAAAACGCGTTTTAGGGTTATATCCCTTTCATGTTCAATTAATGGGAGGAATCGTCTTACATGACGGAAATATTTCCGAGATGAGGACAGGTGAAGGAAAAACCTTAACAGCCACGATGCCTGTTTATTTAAATGCTATTAGTGGTGAAGGTGTACATGTTGTTACTGTGAACGAATATTTAGCAACACGGGACTCGACTGAAATGGGCGAACTATATAATTTCTTAGGGTTAACAGTTGGATTGAATATCAATTCAAAATCCGCAGAAGAAAAACGTGCTGCGTATGCTTGTGATATTACTTATAGTACCAACAATGAACTAGGATTTGATTATCTTCGTGACAATATGGTTGTCTACCGAAATCAAATGGTACAACGTCCTTTAAATTTTGCCGTGGTCGATGAAGTGGATTCCATCTTGATTGATGAAGCTAGAACACCTTTGATCATTTCAGGTCAGGCAGAAAAATCGACGGCTTTGTATGTGCGCACAGATAATTTTGTAAAACGTTTGGTTGAAGAAGATGATTATAAAATTGATGTCCAATCCAAAACAATTTCCCTAACTGAAGCGGGTATTGAAAAAGCTGAAGAAAACTTTGGATTAGACAATCTATATGATATTGAGAATACCGCACTTACTCATTATTTAGAAGAAGCATTGCGAGCAAATTATATCATGACTCTTGATATTGATTATGTTGTTCAAGAAGGCAAAGTGTTGATTGTGGACCAATTTACAGGTCGAATCATGGATGGACGTCGATATTCAGATGGGTTACATCAAGCGATTGAAGCCAAAGAAGGGGTTGAAATCGAGGATGAAACCAAAACGATGGCAACAATTACCTTCCAAAACTTTTTTAGAATGTACAAAAAACTCTCTGGTATGACAGGAACGGCTAAAACAGAAGAAGAAGAATTTCGAGAAATTTATAATATGGAAGTTGTTCAAATTCCAACCAATGAACCTATCGTCAGAGATGATCGTTCAGACCTTCTCTACCCAACATTGACAAGCAAATTTAATGCAGTGGTTCAAGATATCAAAGAAAGACATCGTAAAGGTCAACCAATATTAGTAGGGACAGTTGCTGTAGAAACATCAGAACTATTGTCGAACTTGCTTTCAAAAGAACGGATTCCTCATGAAGTATTGAATGCCAAAAACCATTTTAAAGAAGCTGAAATTATTTTAAATGCTGGTCAAAAAGGTGCAGTAACAATCGCAACAAATATGGCTGGTCGTGGGACAGATATTAAATTAGGCTTGGGCGTTTCTGAATTAGGTGGTTTAGCTGTTATTGGGACAGAGCGCCATGAATCGCGACGTATCGATAATCAGTTGCGTGGACGTTCTGGTCGCCAAGGAGATCCAGGTGTTTCACAATTTTATCTATCTTTGGAAGACGACTTGATGAAACGGTTTGGTTCTGATCGAATTAAAGTATTCTTAGATCGAATGAAAGTCGAAGAAGAAGATGCAGTGATCCAAAGTAAAATGTTAAGCAAACAAGTAGAGTCCGCACAAAAACGTGTTGAAGGAAATAACTATGATACGCGTAAAAATGTCTTGCAATATGATGACGTGATGCGTGAACAACGGGAAGTGATTTATGGTCAACGTCAGCAAGTGATTCTAGAAGAAGAATCCTTGTCTAACGTGTTAATGAACATGGTAAAACGGACCATTGATCGTGTTGTTGATGGGCATACTCAATTGGAACAAAACCACTTGAATCTTGATGGTATTGTTGATTTTTCAGGAAATGTTTTGGTTAATGAAGAAGCCATTTCTACCGCAGATCTTCAAAACAAATCTCCGCAAGAGGTCAAAGATTATCTACTTAAATTAGCACAAGATAAATTTGATGAAAAAGCAGAACAATTGAACAGCTCTAAACAATTATTGGAGTTTGAAAAAGTTGTTATTTTGCGAGTGGTCGATTCTAAATGGACAGATCATATTGATGCGATGGATCAGTTACGTCAATCGATTGGATTACGAGCTTATGGACAAAACAACCCATTAGTGGAATATCAAACAGAAGGCTATACAATGTTTGAAAATATGGTCGGTGCCATTGAATATGATGTGACCCGTTTATTCATGAAGGCGGAAATCAGACAAAATGTTCAACGTGAACAAGTCGCTCAAGGACAACCAGAACCTATGGAAGGCGATGATACTAATACTGCTGAAAAACGTCCGATTCATGTGAAAAAAGTTGGACGAAATGATCCGTGTCCTTGTGGTAGTGGTAAGAAGTATAAAAATTGTCATGGCAAACGTGCCGTATAATTAAACAATGAAGAAAAGACAGAAACCCAAAGTTGTTAGTAAAAGATATTTCTTTCTCTTTTACCGCAATCAACTTAGTTTCTGTCTTGCTTTGAAAAATGAAAGAAGGAAAATAAATGGAGTTTTCTGAAATGAAACACCAACTAGATGAAATGACACAAAAAATAAACAGTTTTAGGGGGTCTCTTTGACCTAGAAGAGCTGGAAGAATCGATTGCGGAAGCTGAGGCTAAAATGGCTGATCCTAGCTTTTGGGATGACGCCCAAAAAGCACAAGAGTTAATTGATGAAAACAATGCAAATAAAGAAGTTTATGACCAAATTCATAATATGGCAGATCGAAAAGAAGAGTTAGAATTAATGCTTGAAATGCTTCAAGAAGAGCCTGATCCAGACATGGAAGTAGAATTAACAGAAGGTATCAAGGACCTATCAGAAGAAATGAGTAATTATGAATTGTCGTTACTTCTAGATGGCCCGTATGATCATAATGATGCCATTTTGGAATTACATCCTGGAGCTGGTGGGACTGAATCACAAGACTGGGGCAGCATGTTATTACGCATGTATACCAGATGGTCAGAACAACATGACTACCATGTAGAAACCATTGATTTTCAAGCTGGAGATGAGGCAGGCATCAAAAGTGTGACTTTGCTTATCAAAGGCCGTGATGCCTATGGTTACTTAAAATCAGAACGTGGGGTGCATCGATTGGTGCGTATTTCTCCTTTTGACTCAGCCAAACGTCGTCATACTTCATTTTGTTCAGTGGATGTAATGCCTCAACTTGATGATTCGATTGAAATTGATATTAATCCCGATGATTTAAAAGTCGATGTTTATCGAGCAAGTGGTGCAGGTGGACAACATATTAATAAAACTTCTTCTGCTGTTCGGATTACGCATTTACCGACTGGAATCGTTGCTGCTAGTCAGGCACAACGTTCACAGTTTCAAAATAGGGAACAAGCCATGCAGACATTGAGAGCAAAACTATATCAAAAAGAAGTTGAAAAGCAAGAACAAGAAACAGCCGCCTTGCGAGGTGAACAACTAGAAATTGGTTGGGGTTCTCAGATTCGTTCCTATGTTTTCCATCCTTATTCTATGGTAAAAGATCATCGAACAAATTATGAGACCGGCAACGTTCAAGCTGTGATGGATGGAGAATTAGATGGCTTTATTGATGCTTATTTAAAGAAGCGATTAAATCAGCAAGACTAAAAGTTAATTAATTGAAATAAAATTGTAACTTTACGCAAGCTGATTGCAACATAGACATGCTATAATAAGTCGGTATGAATAAAATGTAGGAGAGATAGCCATGATCGAAATGACAAATGTAAATAAAAAGTACAGTAATGGTACGACAGCTATCCGTAACCTCTCGATTAAGATTGACCAAGGCGAGTTCGTATATGTCGTTGGACCTTCTGGTGCTGGCAAATCGACATTTATCAAATTAATGTATCGTGAAGAAAAAGCTACCAAAGGACAGCTAAACGTAGCAGATTATGATTTGATGAGAATAAAAAATCGTGAAGTTCCATTTATGCGACGTGAAATTGGAGTGGTTTTCCAGGATTATAAATTGTTGCCTAAAAAAACGATTTATGAAAATGTTGCCTATGCGATGCAAGTTACGGGTAGAAAACCTCGTGAGACTAAAAAAAGGGTCATGGAAGTACTTGACCTTGTCGGATTAAAACACAAGGTACGAGTTTTCCCTAGTGAACTTTCTGGTGGGGAACAACAACGTGTTTCAATTGCTCGTGCCATTGTGAATACTCCTAAAGTATTGATTGCTGATGAACCAACAGGAAATTTGGATCCCGATAATTCATGGGAAATCATGAAGTTGTTGGATCGAATCAATGCCCAAGGGACAACTGTTGTCATGGCAACTCACAATAGTACGATCGTCAATACTATCCGACACCGGGTGGTCGCGATTGAAAATGGACGTATCATTCGAGATCAAGCGGAAGGAGAGTATGGCTACGATGATTAGAACGTTTTTTAGACATATTTTAGAAAGCTTTAAAAGTTTAAAACGTAATGGTTGGATGACAGTTTCTTCTATCAGCGCCGTCACGATTACTCTAACGCTTTTAGGCGTCTTTCTTTTGATTATCATGAATACAGTTAAATTGGCAGAAGATATGGAAAGTAACGTCGATGTTTCCGTCTTTATTACTTATGGAACTGACGATGAAGGAAAAGAAGAATTAGAAGAGCAACTAAAAGAAATTCCACATGTGAAATCTGTCAGTTTTTCTAGTCAAGATGATGAGTTAAAAAGAATCCAAGAAGCTTATGGAGATGTCTGGGGATTATTCGATCAAGATAATCCACTGCTAGACGTGTTTACCGTTCGAGCTGAAGATCCTGAATATGTAAAAGAAATCACTGAAGAAGCTTCTACAATTACCAAGTATGTTGATAAGGCAAGCTATGGAGAAGATCTTTCAGATAAAATATTTGGAATTGCCCAAAAGGTTCGTACTTGGGGATTGATAGGTTCCATTATTTTATTGGTAGTTGCTATTTTCTTGATTTCAAATACCATTCGAATAACGATTTTATCAAGGGAACGTGAAATTCAAATTATGCGTTTAGTAGGAGCGAAAAATGGCTATATTCGCTGGCCATTCTTTCTTGAAGGTGGATGGATTGGAATCTTAGGTTCTTTTATTCCAATTGCTTTGATGTTTTTTGGTTATGAGAAAGCATTTAACATTATTAATCCAGTTTTACTTCGATCCAATTATACGCTAATCGAACCGGGAACCTTCATTATTCAGATATCGATTTTGTTATTGGGAATCGGTTTTGTAATTGGTTCACTGGGCTCAGTTATTTCAATGCGCCGCTTTTTAAAATTTTAACAGCAAAGACAAGGATTCTAGCTGAGATCCTTGTCTTTTTCTAATATCTATTTTTTTAATCTAAGTATTATGGCAAGAATGCTATTCGTTCAAATTCGATAATTTTGAAAAAAATATTTCTAAAGGTTCTCAACTAATGTTAGAATGAAAATAATAACAAAATTTGATTTCAAAATGAAGAAATAAGGAGTTTTTTTAATGTTGAAAAAAACGAAATTACTTTTAACAATCACCTTTACAGTTTTTTTCGTATCCGGTTGTTCAAAGTGGATTGATAAAGGAGAATCGATTACAGCAGTCGGATCTTCAGCTTTGCAGCCTTTAGTTGAAACAGTGGCTGAGGAATTTCAGACGCAAAATCCTGGGAAGTTTGTCAATGTTCAAGGCGGAGGAAGTGGAACAGGACTGAGTCAAGTTCAATCTGGAGCAGTGGAAATAGGAAATTCAGATTTATTTGCTGAGGAGAAAAAAGGAATCGATGCTAGCGTGTTGGTCGATCACAGAGTAGCTGTTGTCGGAATCACCCCTATCGTTAACAAAAACGTAGGTGTTCAAGATATTTCTCTTGAAAACTTAAAAGATATATTTCTCGGTAAAATTACCAATTGGAAAGAAGTAGGAGGAAATGACCAAGAAATTGTATTATTGAATCGTGCATCAGGTAGTGGATCTCGTAGCACGTTTGAAAATTGGGTTTTAGAAGGACAGTCGGCAAAGAGCGCTCAGGAGCAAGATTCTAGTGGCATGGTTCGACAAATCGTTTCCAGTACACCTGGAGCCATTAGCTATATCGCTTTTTCCTTTGTGACAGATGAGGTTCAGACGCTTTCTATTGATGGCGTCCTCCCTAGTGATGAAAATGTCATAAGCAATGATTGGATTATTTGGTCTTATGAACATATGTATACAAAAGGTGAGCCAGAGGGGCTAGCAAAAGAATTTATATCCTATATATTGACAGATGATGTACAAGAAAATGTAGTTGGTGATTTAGGGTATATTCCTATTACACAAATGGAAGTAGAACGTGATTGGCAAGGAAATATAGTGGGATAAGAAGCCTGCTTTACAAGAAATTTACAATCTATAGAAGATTCTTACATTGTGTTACATTAGATAGGAACAAAACGTGCTAAACTAAAAAAGAAGCTTCATATTGAGGAGGAATTCTTTTGGAAGATATGCAAAAGATTTTAACAAAAAAATCAAAACGAACAAAAATGGAACAGCGAGGTAAAATACTGAGTTTTTTGTGCATTGCAATTATTGTAATGGTGGTTGTTTCCATTTTTTATTTTGTAGCAAGTAAGGGCCTCGCTACTTTTTTTGTGGACCATGTAAAACTTTCTGACTTTTTGTTTGGGACACAATGGAACCCAAGTCAAGTTGGAATAGATGGAAAGCCAATGGTCGGTGCTTTGCCAATGATTTTGGGTTCATTTATTGTTACCTTGCTATCAGCAATTGTTGCGACTCCTTTTGCAATTGGTGCAGCAGTATTTATGGTGGAAATTTCTCCTGAAAAAGGAGAAAAGATTTTACAACCAGTCATTGAATTATTAGTAGGAATTCCTTCTGTTGTTTATGGTTTTATTGGGCTAACGGTTATTGTCCCAGCAATTCGTTCCATATTTGGTGGCACTGGTTTTGGTATTTTGGCTGGAACCTTTGTCTTGTTTGTCATGATTTTACCAACTGTAACGACCATGACAGTCGATGCTTTAAAAGCCGTTCCTCGTTATTATCGCGAAGCATCTTTAGCTTTGGGAGCTACGAGGTGGCAAACGATATACAAGGTTGTTTTAAGGGCTGCAGTGCCAGGAATATTGACATCCGTAGTATTTGGAATGGCTAGAGCCTTTGGGGAAGCATTGGCAATTCAAATGGTTATTGGAAATGCTGTCTTAATGCCAAATAGTCTTGTTTCTCCCGCGGCTACGTTAACTTCAATTCTGACTATGGGGATTGGAAATACAGTAATGGGCACCTTAGAAAATAATGTCTTATGGTCATTGGCTTTAATCTTGTTATTAATGTCTTTATTGTTTAATATTTTGATTCGCTGGATTGGAAAGAAAGGAGAGTTGAAGTAATGAATGCTAAAAAGATGGATAAAATCGCAACAGTCGTTTTATATATTATCTCAGCAACAATTGTCTTGATTTTAGCAGCTCTTCTTTTATATATTCTAATACGTGGAATTCCACATATTTCTTGGGAGTTTTTGACGCAACCTTCTAAGTCTTATCAAGAAGGTGGAGGAATTGGTATCCAACTATTTAATTCCATCTACTTATTATTTATCACATTAATCATTAGTTTTCCGATTTCCTTAGGTGCCGGTATCTACCTTTCTGAATATGCTGGAAAAAATTGGTTGACTGATGTAATCAGAACCTCCATTGAAATCTTAAGTTCTCTTCCTTCAGTTGTTGTTGGTTTGTTCGGCTTTTTGGTTTTTGTGATTCAATTTGGTTATGGTTTTTCGATTCTTTCTGGAGCGTTAGCACTGACTTTTTTTAATCTCCCTTTATTAACAAGAAATATCGAAGAATCATTGCGAGCTGTCCATTATACTCAACGTGAAGCAGGACTAGCTTTGGGGCTTTCACGGTGGGAAACGGTGATTCATGTGGTGATTCCTGCAGCAACACCAGGGATTTTAACAGGAATCATCCTAAGTGCAGGTCGTATTTTTGGTGAAGCAGCGGCTTTGATTTATACTGCTGGACAAAGTGCCCCGGCTTTAGACTTTACCAATTGGAACCCATTAAGCGTTTCAAGTCCCATCAGTATTTTTCGACAAGCAGAAACTTTAGCAGTGCATATTTGGAAGGTAAATACGGAAGGAACAATGCCAGATGGTGCCTCCGTGTCTGCTGGTGCCTCTGCGGTTTTGATTATTGTTGTGCTTCTTTTTAACTTCGGTGCACGGGCTCTTGGCAAACGATTATATAAAAAAATGACGTCTGCCTAAGGAATGAAAAAATCGAAATTTACTAGTCTCAATTTGTGAATAAGGAGTTTATTATGGAAAAATACAATTTGGAAGATCAATACATTTTATCGCCTGGCGACCCTAAGGACCATATTTTACATACAGATGATCTCCATGTTTGGTATGGAACGAATGAAGCAATCAAAGGGGTCGACCTTGCTTTTGAGAAAAATAAGATCACAGCATTAATTGGTCCTTCTGGTTGTGGTAAATCAACGTATTTACGATCTATTAACCGAATGAATGATGGGATAGCTAATACAAAAACAACTGGTCAAATCATCTATAAAGGAGTCAATATCAACTCTTCAGATGTAGATGTATTTGAAATGAGAAAAAGAATTGGTATGGTTTTTCAACGCCCGAATCCATTTAGTAAATCAATTTATGAAAATATTACATTTGCCTTAAAACGCCATGGTGAAACGGATAAACATAAATTGGATGAAATTGTCGAGACCACTCTCAAACAAGCAGCATTATGGGATCAAGTGAAAGATTCTTTGCATAAAAGTGCACTGGCCTTATCAGGAGGGCAACAGCAACGCTTATGTATCGCTCGTGCCATTGCTATGAAACCGGATATTTTATTATTAGATGAACCGGCTAGTGCATTAGATCCGATTTCAACTGGGAAAGTGGAAGAAACACTCATCAATTTAAAAAAAGATTATACGATTATTATCGTTACACATAATATGCAGCAAGCCGGTCGTATTAGCGACTATACAGCCTTTTTTTATTTAGGTCACGCGCTTGAATATGATGTGACAAGAAAAATCTTTACGCGTCCAAAAATAAAAGCAACCGAAGATTATGTTTCCGGTCATTTCGGTTGATAGAAGGGAAGAGAATATGGGAGAAACAGTGATTACTTCAGAAAATCTTCATTTATATTATGGAGAAAAAGAAGCTCTTAAAGGGATCACTTTATCGATCCAACAAGGAGAAATCACGGCCTTGATCGGACCTTCTGGCTGTGGGAAGTCTACTTTTTTAAGAGCATTAAATCGGATGAATGATTTGATTCCGGATGTAACAACAACAGGAAATGTTTTGTATAAAGGACAAGATATCTATGGTCCCAAAATAGATACTGTTGATTTACGAAAAGAAATCGGTATGGTTTTTCAACAACCAAATCCCTTTCCTTTTTCAATTTATGAAAATATCACGTATGGTCTTAAATTAAAAGGGGTAAAAGAAAAAGCAAAATTGGATCAAATTGTGGAAGAAAGTTTGAAAGCTGCTTCTGTTTGGGAAGATGTAAAAGATAAATTGCATAAAAGTGCGCTATCTTTATCAGGGGGCCAACAACAAAGAGTATGTATCGCCAGAGTATTGGCTGTGGATCCCAACATTATCTTATTAGATGAGCCAACAAGTGCTTTAGATCCGATTTCTTCTGGAAAAATTGAAAATACTTTGGTGGACTTAAAAGAAAAATATACAATGATTATGGTCACTCACAATATGTCACAGGCATCTCGAATCTCAGATAAAACAGCCTTCTTTTTATCAGGAGATTTAATTGAATATAATCAAACCAAAGAAATTTTCTTAAATCCTAGTAAAAAAGAAACCGAAGATTATATTTCTGGTCGTTTCGGCTAAAAGTGTTCTATAATAGAAATGAGGAGGGAAATTCATGCTACGATCTCAATTTGAAGAAGATTTATTGAATTTACACAACCAATTTTATGAAATGGGAATGTTGGTTAGTAATGCCATTCATAAATCAGTACGTGCCTATATTGATCATGATAAAGAGTTAGCTCGAGAAGTGATCGATCACGATGAAAATATTAATAATTTGGAAGTGAAACTTGAAAAAAAGAGTTTTGAAATGATTGCCTTGCAACAACCTGTGACGACAGATCTTCGTTCAATCATTACGGTTATGAAAGCTAGTTCTGATTTGGAACGGATGGGAGATCATGCGGTATCAATTGCTAAATCCACAATCCGTGTAAAAGGACAAACGAGAATCGAATCAATTGAAAAAGAAATTTCAGATATGTCGGATTATGTAAAAAAGATGGTCGACAATGTTTTAATTGCTTATTTGAAAGCAGATAAAGAAGATGCAATCATGATTGCAAAAATGGATGAAAAGGTCAATGCCTATTATCGTAAAATATATTATGCTACCATCGAGGAAATGCAAACTAATCCAGAAACAGTCGTGAGTGGGACCGATTATTTGTCTGTTGCTCAATATATTGAACGAATTGGCGACTACGTGACAAATATATGTGAATGGATTGTTTACTTGGCTTCTGGAAAAATTACCGAATTAAACACAAATAGAACGGAAATGATTTGATAAAAAGCAAGGAAAAGGAGACGAATTACTTTTCCTTGCTTTTTTCGGGCATGATAATCTGAACAATCTTATTGAGTATTTTTGACAGCTGATGACTTACAATCGGCAGACTTAGAAGATAGGTTGTTATAAGAGAGCCTAAAAGTAGTAGTAGAAAATGTAAGGCGGGATTCTTTATTTTTTCGGTAGCTTCTATTAAAGGAGCAATCAAGTAAATGTGTAACAAATAAATCGATAAAGTATGTTGTCCCCAAGAAGTAAAAAAGAAACGCTTTTGACTGGTGAGCGTTAGAAAAACAAAGATAAAGGAAAAGCTTAACAAATAAAGAAAAAGATCGGCTAAAAAAGTTTGATATAAGGGTGTGTCAAATAACCCATAGGCTCGATCTCCCCAAAGTAATTCTGGTGGTAAATTGCTTTTTGTCCAAAGGTAGCTGACAAATAGTGCGACAGACACAATGATTAGACTGATTAATCTTCGGAAAGGGAACATTCGTATTTTTTGAATCTGTTCTTGTTGACAAAAATATCCTGCTAAAAAGTAAGGTAAAAATCCAAAAGTACGAGCCATTGCCATATAGGTCCCAAATTCCGTTAATAGACCTGATAAGACGCCAAATATAAAACTGAAAAAAAGAACGTAACGAATTTTTACTAAGTCAGGTAATAAGATGCGCCAACCAAACATACAATATAGAAACCACAGCGTCCAACCTGGATTTAAAATCATAACTTCTTGAATGCGCCCTGTCAAAAGCATAAAAATACTTAGAAGTAGATTGAAAATTAAATAAGGTATCAAAAAAGTTTTGACAGCTGTTTGTCTACCTTTCTCAATATTTTTTGAAAAATAGCCAGAAATAAAGACGAAAACAGGCATATGAAAAAGATAAATAAAGATATAAAGAAAAGTGGCCGGTGTATTTTCCAATCGAAAATATTCCAAAGAGTGACCAAAAACAACTAAAAATATTAAGATAGCACGCATGGTATCAAAAGCTGGATCACGTTTGCTTTTTAAAGGTAAAATAGTAGACACCTCCTGTATTTTTAGGTATTCTTACAATAGCTAATGGCTGATTTTATCATAGCATATTTTTTAAAAAAGAGTTAGAAAGATGAGGGAGTGCCATGCGATTTTCAGCTAAATTTGTTAAAGAAACTTTTCGAGTATTTAATATGAAAAAAATGGTGGGAATTACCATGGTTACTCCACCAAAAAGGCGTGATATCAATACTAAGCAGTTACAGAAAACGAAGATACCTCAAGAAAAAAGACGCGTCAACCGTTCAGAAATGATTACACTATTTCCTAGTGTTTCCACCAATAAACATATTTTTTATTTACATGGCGGTGGTTTTTCTTTAGAGGCCTCTCCATTTCATAAAAATATTCAAACTTATTTTGTGAATGAATTTGGATTGAAAGTCAGTTATTTTAACTATCCGCTAGCTCCTGAGAACACTGTTTCAATTACCTTAGATGAAACTTTTCAAGCCTATAAAGAAATCGTCATGCTTTATCCAGATGATCATTTTTATCTTTTTGGTGATTCTGCAGGTGGTGGCTTAGCTCTCAGTCTGGCTCAACAGTTACGTGATCAAAACGTTTTACATCGACCTCAAAAAATTGTACTTGCTTCTCCTTGGCTTGACCTTACTTTGAGCAATCCGGATATAGAAAAAATTCAAGGAAATGATGTCTTATTAGAAAGAGAGTTACTGGCTAAGGCCGCCAAAAACTATGCGGGTGATTTTTCTTTAAAAGATCCTCGTGTGTCCCCTTTATATGGAAACCTTGATGACTTAAAAGAAATCTTTACCGTTGTTGGTACTGACGATATATTGTTTCCAGATGTTCTTCGTTTAGAAAAAAGAATCGAAAAGACGGAAGGGACAAAGCTTCACTTAGAAGTTGTCGAAGGGATGATGCATGACTTTTTAGTTTATCCTTTGAAAGAATCAAAAAGTTATCTTAAACAAATTGGCGATTTTTATCAAAAATGAAAATAATCGGAGTCATAAAAAAAGACAGCCTATAGAAGGAGTAAAATTCATTCTTAAGACCTATGTTATTTTCGATGAAATGAGGCATAATAGTTTATGTAAGGAAACTTGCAAAATACATTTGCTTAAGGAGGCAATTTCCATGAACGAAAGAGAACGTATTTTGGATTTAGTAAAAAAAGGTGTACTTTCTCCGGAAGAAGCCTTGGATTTATTAGAAGAAATTGCGAAGGAAAAAGATGAAACTCAAATCAAGAAAGCGGCTGAAAAAGTCAGTGAAGAAAAACGTGCCCAAGAAGATGAAGATATAAAAGAAAATTCGGATGCTTTTGATGAAAATCGCTCTGAAGAAAAAGATGCATATGAAGAAGATCGTCAAAACTTCGAAGATATTTTAGAAAAATTGGCCGACGAAGCCAATATTGCTTCTTCAAAACTTGATGAGGTCAATGAAGAAATAGAAGACCTCAAAGTAGAGCTTCGCGACAATCATGAAGATTTAATGGAACTTAACACAAAAGAAGAATTGGATGAATTTGACGAAGATGATTTACAAGAACGTCAAGAGTTAGAAAAAGAAATTCAACGTTTAGAAACAAAGATCGATAATTTGAAAGAACGTCGAACAAAGTTAGAGGCCCAATTAAAGTCAATCCGACGTGATCAATGGGATCATAAGAAGGAAAAATTCAATAAAAAAATGGATATTCCAGAAGATTGGAAAGAACAAGCAACAGATACCATAAATCAAATGGGTGGAAAAATGGCGGAAGCCGGCACAGAATTAGGTCGTTTTTTCAAAAAGACTTTTGATACTGTCGCAGATAACATGGAATGGAAAGACATAAATTTCCGTGTTCCAGGTGTTGCAACTACTAAATTTGAAAAGACTTTTGAGTATTCCGATGTTTCGGCGACAATTATTGATGTGAAACTGGCAAATGGTCAAACAAAATTCCACGTTTGGGACAAGCCTGATTTAAAGGTTGAAGCCAAAATTAAATTGTATGGAAAAATGGATGAAGCCACACCAGAAGAAGCCTTCAATCAACGCAGTCAAATCGTAGTAGATGAGGATCATATTTCTTTCCAAATTCCTAACAAGCGAGTGGCTTGTGACTTGGACTTTTACTTACCGAGTCGTGTTTATGATTATATTTCTGTTAAATTATTAAATGGAGATATTAAAGTGGATGGTTTAGACGTCAAAGATATTTTCCTTAAATCAACCAATGGAGACATCGATATGAAAGATTTACAAGCAACGATGTTAGAGGTTGAAGGCGTCAATGGTGATATCAATGTAGCCTCTGGTGAAATTATCGATTCAATCATTGAAACTGTCAATGGAGAAGTTACGATGATGGCAACACCAGAACACATCAGTATTTCAATCGTTAATGGGGATATTCGTCTAACCTTAAGAAAAGCACAGTTGGCTCGACTAGAAGCTTCTTCTGTAAATGGTAATGTCAAAGTAGCTTTGCCTAAGTCGTTAGGGTTAGAAGGATCGGCTAAGACCAATTTAGGCTCTATTAATAGTCGTTTATCTGATTATGAAGTGTTACGTCAGAAAAAAGAACGAATGAATCAATTCTTACAATTCCGACGTCTTGAAGATCAAATGGCACAAATTGATCTTTCAACGACAACAGGAAATATTTATCTAAAAGATAGCGAAGAATAAATTCCTATGAAAAAAGGAACATGCAGATAATAGAGGAGCACGTAACACCTTACCAAGTGTCTCCTCTTTTTTAAAGGAAGGTGAATTTGAAATGAAAAAAAGATTAACAAAATCTAGAACTAACGTGGTATTGACAGGGACTTTAGCAGGAATTGCAGAATATTTTAATATCGATGCAACGATTGTTAGAATTATTTATGTGTTTATTACACTAATGGGTGTAGGTTCTCCTATCTTTCTTTACATTTTAATGGCAGTGTTGATTCCTAGTGATCACAACACGCCTAGAGATGATTATGGCCACAACAATAAATATTATCGTAATAATCAGTATGGAAAAAAAGAAAAGCCTCGTAAAGAAGCCGAAAAAGTAGATGAAGATGACTGGAGTGATTTTTAGTGGGATATTTCCAGCGGCTATTAGTTAACATGCTGACATTTATCTCTTTATCCGTTTTGCTCCCAAGTATGATTCATGTTCGTAGTTTTTGGATTGCCTTAGTGGCAAGCTTTGTTCTTTCGCTTTTAAACGGACTGGTAAAACCGGTACTGACTGTTTTATCGTTACCTCTAACGCTTTTGACATTTGGGCTTTTTAGCTTAGTAATTAATGGTTTGATGTTACAGATGACCTCATTTTTTGTGGGACAACAAAATTTCGGCTTTGCTTCTTTTGGGGCTGCATTTTTGATTGCTATCATCATGACGGTTGTCAACACCATCGTGACCGAACACAATATGGACAAGCGTTAAAAGGTGAGTAATTAAAAAATAGCAAAACTGTCTATTGCATTCCAATAGACAGTTTTTTTCTGGTTAAAGGTAAAAAATTTATTTTTCAATTTCGATACCCATTACCGTTAGATGACCATTACCTATTAATTTGATAACTAATTTTGCCAGCTGGTTAGCTGTCATTTCAGAGTCATGGGTAATCCACCAAAAAAGTGTACTCATATAGATAGAAGTCATATAATCAATAATAAAATCAATAGGTATTTCCATCTCATTTTCAGTTATTTTTAAACGTTTAAAAATATCGATGTAGCGTTCATACATAAGTTTTGCCACTTTCTTTCGAAAAGTCTCACTGGAACTTCCCGTGAGAAGTACGATATAAAAATCTTTTTGTGAATAGACGGCTTCATATATTTGAGTTAATACTGTTTCAATTCTTTTTACTTGAATTTTATTTCCACGTACTAAAAGCTCTGGATCAAAAAATATGCCGATTTTATTTATTGCGAAATCAAATATTGAGTCATAGAGATCTTGCTTATCCTTAAAGTGAGCATAGAAAGTGGCTCGATTGATCATTGCTTCATCAGCGATATCTTGTACCGAGACAGCGTCATAGCCTTTTTCTGCGACTAGTTTCATAAAAGCTTCAACAATCATTTTTTGTGTCCTTTTTACGCGTAGGTCCATTTTTTTAGCCATATTTTTCCTCTCTTTTCAAACAAATTACTTATTTTTGTTGTTTAAATCACAAATTCAAAAAAATTGTCTGTTGATTTTCATAAAAATTCCTTTTAAACTATATACTAGTATTATATCAAACAGTTTGTTAAATAATCAACAATATGTTGTAAAAAAGCGAGAGTGAGTAAAATGAACTTACGAGCAGGTATCGATGTGGGGTCAACTACAGTTAAGTTGGTCGTTTTAGATGATAATCAAGAGATGCTTTTTTCCAAATATGAACGCCATTATTCTGATGTGAAAAAAGCGACAGAAAAAATATTAAAAGAAGCACAATCAATCGTTGGAGATCAAAACATAACTATGTCCATTACCGGTTCAGGCGGAATGGGTCTGGCTGATGTTCTTGAAATTCCTTTTGTTCAAGAAGTCATTGCTTGTACAAAAACTGTAGAAGAGGTTATTCCAGAAACAGATGTAGCTATTGAACTGGGTGGAGAAGATGCCAAAATCACCTTTTTTGAGGGTTCCTTAGAGCAACGAATGAATGGTAGTTGTGCTGGAGGGACAGGCGCCTTTATTGATCAAATGGCTGCTTTGTTGAAGACAGACGCGAATGGCTTGAATCAATTGGCAAAAAACTTTAAGCAGTTATATCCGATTGCTTCTCGATGTGGTGTCTTTGCTAAAACAGATGTCCAACCTTTGATTAATGAAGGAGCAGCAAAAGAAGATATTGCTGCTAGTATTTTTCAAGCAGTTGTTAATCAAACGATTACAGGACTCGCTTCTGGGCGTAAAATCAAGGGAAAAATAGCTTTTTTAGGCGGACCACTTTTTTTCATGTCTGAATTACGCCAACGTTTTATTGAAACGTTGGAAATCCAGCCAGATGATGTTATTTTCCCAGATAATCCCCAATTATACGTAGCAATGGGAGCCGCTTTTTATTCTGAATCAAATGAACAAACGACACTTTCACAATTGTTGGATCACTTATTACATGGAAATAGTCAAAATTTAAGTGTGACCGATACCTTAGACCCACTGTTTAAGACAGAAGAGGAGTTAAAGGAATTTCAAAATCGTCATGGACAAGCAACAGCCAAAGAATGTCCATTAGAAGAACATCATGGCGTTAGTTTTTTGGGAATTGATGCGGGTTCTACAACGACAAAAGTTGTTTTGATTAATGAAGAGGGAGGGATTCTCTACTCGTTTTATGGAAATAATGAAGGTCAACCTTTAGAAACAACGATGAATGTTTTGAAAGATCTTTATCAAAAGCTTCCAGAAGATGTCTTTATTGGAAAGGCAACAGTGACAGGGTATGGCGAACAATTGATTAAGAGCGCCTTGAAGGTTGATATTGGAGAAGTAGAAACCATGGCTCATTATAAAGCAGCCAATTTTTTCCAACCCGGTGTCGATTTTATTTTAGACATTGGTGGACAAGATATGAAAGCAATGACAATCAAAGATGGTGCGCTGTCATCGATTCAACTCAATGAAGCTTGTTCTTCCGGATGTGGGTCATTTATTGAAACTTTTGCGCATTCTTTAAATTATGATGTTAAGAATTTTGCAAAGGAAGCTTTAAAATCTCAGGCGCCTGTTGATTTGGGATCTCGTTGTACAGTATTTATGAATTCTAAAGTAAAACAAGTGCAAAAAGAAGGAGCAACCATTGCTGATATTTCGGCTGGACTTTCGTATTCGGTCATCAAAAATGCTATTTACAAAGTAATTAAAGTCAGAAGACCAGAAGAGCTTGGGGAAAAAATTGTTTGTCAAGGCGGGACTTTTTATAATGAAGCTGTATTAAGAGCTTTTGAACTAGTGACAGGCAGAGAAGTTGTTCGTCCTTCGATTGCAGGATTAATGGGTGCTTATGGTGCGGCATTGATTTCCCTTGAAAACTATGAAGTGGGATCTGAAACCACTATGTTAAGTTTGCAAGAAATGAATGATTTTACTTCTGAAAAAGAATTTACTAACTGTGGATTATGTGCCAATAACTGTATGTTGACAGTGACATTATTTTCAGATGGTCGTCGCTTTATTACGGGTAACCGTTGTGAACGTGGGGCGCGAATCAAAATCGATCGTAAGAAAAAGAAAGTGAACATGGTTGATTATAAGTATCGACGTCTGTTTAAATATTCTTCATTGACCAAAAAGAAAGCCGTTCGTGGCGAAATCGGAATCCCTAGAGTTTTAAATATGTATGAAAATTATCCTTTGTGGCATACTTTCTTTACAGATTTAGGGTTCCGCGTCAAATTATCACCACGTTCAAATAAGGATCTTTTTGAAAAAGGAATCGAAACTATCCCTAGTGATACAATCTGTTATCCCGCGAAAATGGTACATGGTCATATTCAGGCAATGATTGATGCGGGGATTCCTAAAATCTTTTACCCAGGTGTTATTTTTGAACGACAAGAATCGGAAAAAGCTGATAATCATTTTAATTGCCCAATTGTTCAAAGTTATCCCGATGTGATTAAAAATAATGTGGATGATATACGCGATGGTAAAGTGGATTACTATCATCCTTATATAAATTTAGCGGATGAAGCTTCCGTTGCCAAAGTATTAACAAAGACCTTTTCTGATCTTGGAATTTCCGAAGGCGATATAACAAAAGCGTTACATCATGGTTACGAGGAACTAGCAGCCTTCAAAAAAGATATCCAAGATAAAGGTGAAGAAACCTTAATGATGTTAAATGAAAAAGGGGAGAAAGGGATTGTTCTTTCTGGACGTCCCTATCATTTAGATCCCGAAATAAATCATGGAATTGCCGATGTCATCACTCAAGAAGGATTCCACGTGTTAACAGAAGATAGTATTTCTCATCTAGGAGATGTCGGCAACTTACGTGTTGTCAATCAATGGGTCTATCATTCACGACTTTATGCAGCAGCGAGAGTGGTAGCTAAGACAAAAAATTTGGAACTGGTTCAATTGAATTCATTTGGTTGTGGGTTAGACGCCGTGACAACAGACCAAGTACAAGAAATCATGGAACAATATGGAAAAATTTATACGGTGCTAAAAATCGATGAAGGGGCCAATTTAGGAGCTATCCGAATTCGTTTACGTTCTTTAAAAGCCGCGATGAATGAACGTGAAAAACAAAATTTTGTACCTACTAAACGATTTGAAGAGCCTGAGAAGATCGTCTTTACTAAAGAAATGAGAGAAAAACACACCTTATTATTACCGATGATGAGTCCAATCCATCAAACTGGTTTGGTAGATGCTGCTTTAGAAGCTTCGGGATATAATGTTGTGAATTTACCAGCTGAAGATCGGCAGGCCATAAATGTTGGGTTGAAATATGTAAATAATGATGCGTGCTATCCAGCAATCATATCGATTGGTCAATTAGTGGAAGCTTTGGAAAGTGGCAAGTATGATCTTAATAATACAAGTGTCATGATGACGCAAACAGGTGGTGGCTGTCGTGCAACCAATTATATTCCATTGCTTAGAAAAGCTCTACAAGAAGCCGGTTTTGGCCAAGTTCCTGTTGTTTCCATTTCATTAGGAAATAAAGGAGTTGAAAATAATCCTGGTTTCAAATTTACCATTCCAATGTTAAAACGAGTTGCTGTTTCCTTTATTTATGGTGATTTATTTGAACGAGTAGTTTATCGAACCAGACCTTATGAAGTTGAAAAAGGTTCTGTTGATGCCTTGCACAAAAAATGGTTAAGCAAAATTCAAAAGAATGTTCAAAATGGATCCTTCTCACAATTTAACAAAAATATGAAACAAATCATTCGAGAATTTGATGAAATTCCAATCACAAATGAACGTAAACCACGGGTTGGTGTTGTTGGTGAAATATTGGTTAAGTATTCACCAATTGCCAATAATGATATTGTTTCCTTGTTAGAATCAGAAGGGGCAGAGGCTGTCGTTCCTGATATCGTTGGGTTTATGAATTATTCCTTATATAATCAAGTTTGGAAAAATGAAAATATAGGTACTTCTAAAAAATCTAAACGAGTGGCAGAATTTGCGATTCGCTTAGTCGAAGAAATCGAAAAACCAATGGATAAAGCGTTGAGAAAATCAGAACGGTTTGAAGGTATTCATTCTATTTATGAAATTGCTGAGGATGCTAGTAAGGTCTTATCCATCGGAAATCATACTGGTGAAGGTTGGTTTTTGACTGGAGAAATGATTGAGTTACTTAAGAGCGATGTCAATAATATCATTTGTATGCAACCATTTGGATGTTTACCAAATCATGTGGTGGGTAAGGGTGTTTTAAAAGAATTACGTCATCAATATCCTAAAGCCAATATAGCCGCTATTGATTATGATCCTGGGGTTTCCATTGTTAATCAATTGAATCGGATCCGCTTGATGATGGCAACTGCCAATAAGGAACTTGTAACAAATAAATAATCTTAAAAGAGTCTATTGTACAATAGGCTCTTTTAATTTAAAAAAAATTTGGCAACTGTAAATTTATCATCCATTAAAATCTTTTAGAAGTTCCTTCTGGTAAAGGATAAAAAAGAATAAAAAAAGCGAGGAAAGGAAAACTAGTATTAAAATAGATTTCTTTTCTAGTAAGTTTGTCAGTAGAATGATAAAATGAACAAGAACAGTATGGAAAAGAGGGAAAGAAATGACAGAAACTGTGAAAGTCAATGAATTAGCAAAAGCAATTAGTTTGGAAATTGTTACTGGAAGTGAAGTGGCTTTAGACCGTGAAATAACAACTGGTGATGTGTCACGTCCAGGATTAGAATTGACAGGCTATTTTAATTTTTATTCGCACGACCGTTTACAACTTTTCGGCAATAAAGAAATTACCTTTGCCCAAAAAATGATGCCAGAAGAACGGCTAATGGTCTTAAGAAAAATGTGCTCAGAAGATACACCAGCCTTTATTGTTTCTAGAGGACTAGAAATTCCTGAAGAAATGATACAAGCTTGTGAAGAAAAGGAAATTGCCGTTTTAAGTTCGAAAATCTCGACCTCACGTTTACTTGGGGAAATTTCAAGTTATTTGGATGGACGTTTGGCTCCTCGAACCAATGTACATGGTGTTTTGGTTGAAGTTTATGGCTTGGGAGTATTGATTCAAGGCGATAGTGGGATCGGTAAGAGTGAAACGGCTCTGGAGTTGATCAAAAGAGGACATCGCTTAATTGCAGATGATCGTGTGGATGTCTACCGTCAAGATGACTTAACTTTGGTCGGTGAGGCTCCTAAAATTTTACAACACTTAATTGAAATACGTGGGATAGGAATCATTGATGTTTTGAATCTTTTTGGTGCTAGTGCAGTCAGAGGATCTATGCAGGTACAATTAGGTATCTATTTGGAAACGTGGGAAAAAGACAAACGTTATGATCGATTGGGTACTTCAGATGAAATGGTCGATATAGCAGACGTCAGTGTTCCTCAAATAAAAATTCCTGTAAAAACAGGACGAAACGTCGCGATTATTATTGAAGTAGCAGCAATGAATTTTCGTGCTAAAACAATGGGCTATGATGCAACAAAAGCATTTGAAGATCGTTTGACGGCTTTGATCGAAGAAAATACACAACGTTAGAAAGTGAGAATGAATCTATGGTAGCTTTGATAGACCGAGTAGCATTTGAGGTTTTCGGTTTTGCGATTTATTGGTATGCAATCATCATCGTTTCGGGAATTGTGATTGCGATGTGGTTAAGTTCAAGAGAAGCTGTTCGAGTAGGGCTAAAGGCAGATGATGTTTCTGATTTTATGTTAGTTTGTTTGCCAATTGCATTTATAGGTGCTCGAATCTATTATGTTCTATTTGATCTTCAAACTTACATCAACGATCCCATTCAGATTTTTAATATTCGTTCGGGTGGGTTAGCTATCTATGGTGGTTTGATTGCCAGTGTTATCTATTTATATTTTTTCTGTCGTCGCAATTTTATTCCTATGTGGAATTTTTTGGATATGGCGGCACCAAGCGTGATATTGGCACAAGGAATTGGACGTTGGGGTAATTTTATGAACCATGAGGCATTTGGTGGAGTCACTACAAGAGGATTTTTAGAAAAACTTCATCTTCCGAATTTCATTATAGAAAATATGTATATTGATGGTGCTTTTAGACAGCCAACTTTTTTATATGAATCTGTTTGGAATATATTAGGATTTTTCGTTTTGATTTTTTTACGAAAGAAAAACGGTTGGCTAAAACAAGGAGAAGTTGTTTTAGGATATTTGATATGGTATAGTTTTGGACGCTTTTTTGTGGAAGGATTACGCTCAGATAGTCTTTATTTATTTGGTAATATTCGAGTATCACAACTTTTATCAGCTATTTTATTTATCGCTGCTTGGGTTCTTTTACTTTGGAGACGTAAAAAAGTGTCTAATTTAAAAAATTATGACCGTAGTTATGGAAAGAACCAATACTTGATTTAAAAGACAGAATGAAAAGATTGTGCTAAAATTAATTGGAAAGAAAAATGAATGAGTAATAATTTGTAGTGCATAAATGGAGGTTATTCGTTTGACAAAGAAAATAGCGGTACTTGGACCTGGTTCGTGGGGAACGGCCCTATCACAGGTTTTGTCTGAAAATGGACATGAAGTTAGACTGTGGGGAAATGATCCTGCGCAAATCGATGAAATAAATACCTATCATACCAATCGACACTATTTGCCGGATTTAAAAATTCATGAAAATATCCAAGGAATGAAGGATTTAGGTGAAGCTGTAGAAGGCGTGGATGCAATTTTATTTGTTGTACCCACCAATGCTATTCGTCCTGTAGCTAGACAACTTGCTTCTATCATAAAAGGACAACCGTATTTGATTCATGCAGCCAAAGGGCTAGAAAGAGATAGTCACAAACGTATTTCTGAAGTAATCAATGAAGAAATTAGTACCGAAAAACG
>DXDB01000034.1 GCA_019115705.1 Candidatus Tetragenococcus pullicola
TGGCCAAAGGAATTGAAAAGTAACGGCCACGAACGTAACCGTGGACAAAAGAAACGAAAAGTAACGGCCACGAACGTAACCGTGGCCAAAAGAATTGAAAAGTAACGGCCACGAATGCAACCGTGGCCAAAGGAATTGAAAAGTAACGGCCACGAACGTAACCGTGGACAAAAGAAACGAAAAGTAACGGCCACGAATGCAGTCGTGGCCAAGGAAATTGAAAAGTAACGGCCACGAATGCAACCGTGGCCAAAAGAATCGAAAAACAACGGCCACGACAGTCCAGCGGCTTAGTTAATGATCTCATCAATCAATTTTTGATGTCTTTACTTTTCCAAAATAATAAAGCGACTGAGAGTGGTTTTATTTACAGATGGTTCAAAAGGGTTCCTAATTTTTTCATTTGACAAATATAGATTACAGTTGTAAACTTAATAGAACAAAGAGGTGATGAAATGGAACCAGTTATTGAACCAGTTAAGATCAGTGATTCGGAATGGGAAGTCATGCGAGTAGTTTGGACAAAAGGAAAAACGGATGCTAAGACCATCAATGAAGCGCTTAGTCGTTCAAAGGGCTGGAAACTTGCAACTATCAAAACCTTGTTAGGTCGATTGGTGAAAAAAGACATTTTGGCAACTGATCAAATAGGGAAAAAATATATTTATTCCCCTAAAGTTTCGGAAGAACAAACTGTTTTAAGCGCCACAGAGAATCTATTTTCACATATTTGTGCCAAAAAAATAGGAACAACGATTGCAGATTTGGTTGAAGAGGCAATTCTTTCAAAAGAAGATATAGCAACTATTCAGGAAGCATTAATCAAAAAACAACCAGTTGAAACGGTTGTGTGTAATTGTCTTCCCGGGCAATGTCATTGTAAAGAACATCAACAAATGGAGGTATCCTAAATGAAACAAAAATTTAGCATAGAAGGAATGAATTGTGATCATTGTGTCGCAAAGGTTGAAAAGGCTGTTAATGAATTAACAGGGATTGAAAAAGTGAAAATCCATTTGAAAAAGAAGAATGGTGTCATAAAGTTTGATGAAACACTCACTTCAACAGATCAAATTATTCAAAAAATTTCTGAAGCTGGGTATCAAGCTTCGTTGGCTTAATTCATTCTCAAAGGTATATTTTAAACGTAAAAAAAAGAAGCAATGGTCTATGAAATTTTCATGGCTAGTGTTTCTTTTTTTATTTTATTGAAAAAAACTGAGTGAATGTGTGCTATAATAAGGTTTCAAAGGAGGTGCGGCAATGGAACTAAAGAAGTTAGAAGTTCCAACGACTTCAATCACCGATGTCAAGAAATCACCAATGGATGTTTTTCAACAAGCTCGTCAAGCAGGCACAGCTGTTTATGTATTTAACCGTGAAAAAGTTGCAGGAGTGATGCTGACACAAGAACAGTACGAAACATTGGTACAAGAACTAGATGACTTACGTGAGAATGAAAAAGTGACGCCAGAGATTAGTCAACCTGTGACAAGTGAATCTGGCCTAGAGGAATTTTCACATACCTTAAAACAAGCATTGATGACAGGATCTAGTGTTTCAGCAAAGAACCTTGATGAACGAATGGTTGCTTTAGGTTTTATTACCAAAAAGACAGGCTTTGGTGGTGTGGTAGATATGGTCAATGAACTAAAAGAATCGGGTAAAATCGTTTACCAATTACGTAAAAAGATGGATGGGAAAAATGTTCTTGCTGAAGTGATTGGTGAGCAAGACAACCAAGCGCAATTATTTGATAAATTGATTATTAAGAAAATCCATTTACGTAAAAATTAAATTTTTTTCCATACACCTATTAATCCAACAAATTTTGTTGTAAGTTTTGTTAGAACAAGTTATTTAAGGCGCAATGATGAAAATATGCTATTATGACTACAAGAGGTGATGTCAATGTCAGAGCTAACACAACGCTTTAACAAGCAGGTCGATAAAATTGCGGTTTCTTTGATCCGACAATTTGATGAACGCGTATCAAGTATTCCCAATATTTTAAAGTTGACGTTAGGAGAGCCTGATTACAATACTCCTGAACATGTCAAGGAGGCTGGAATCAAAGCAATTTCCGATAATTATAGTCATTACACGGGGATGGCAGGCCTTCCTGAGTTGCGACAAGCGGTACAAACTTTTATGGAGAAAAAATATCAATTGAATTATGATTGGGAAAAAGAAATTCTTATTTCAGTAGGAGCCACAGAGGCGATTGCGGCTAGTCTTTTGTCTATCTTAGAACCTGGTGATAAAGTTTTGTTACCTGCACCGATTTATCCAGGTTATGAACCTTTGATTGTTTTAACAGGAGCTGAGCCGATTTATATTGATACAAGAGAAACTGATTTTATTTTGACACCAAACGCCTTAAAAGAGGCTCTTGAAGAACACGGAGATAAAGTCAAAGCAGTGATTTTTAATTCTCCAAGTAATCCGACTGGCGTTGTTTATTCTGCCGAACAATTACAAGCCTTAGCACAAGTCTTAAAAGAATATCCTATATTTGCGATTAGCGATGAAGTGTATAGTGAATTGACGTATGAAGGAAAACATATTTCGATAGCTAAATTCCTTAGGGAACAGACTATTGTCGTTAGTGGTGTTTCAAAATCACATGCGATGACCGGTTGGCGTATTGGCTTTATTTTAGCGCCACAAGAATTAACAAAAGAACTTATCAAGACTCATCAATATTTGGTGACCTCTGCAGCGACGGTTTCACAAAAAGCGGCGGTTACCGCTTTAACGGATGGCTTCAATGATGCACAACTTATGAAAAAGGAGTATCAACACAGGCGTGACTTTGTGTATCAAAAGATGACTAAAATGGGATTTGAAGTTGCTAAACCAAGTGGAGCTTTTTATATTTTTGCCAAAATTCCAGAAAAGTTCAACCAAGATTCCATGGAATTCTGTGTTGACTTGGCTCAAAAACAACAGCTAGCGGTGATACCAGGAATTGCTTTTGGAGAAGCTGGTGAAGGCTATATTCGTATTAGTTATGCGGCGAGTATGGAAGTTTTAATAGAAGCAATGGAAAAAATAAAACGATATGTTGCTGATTAGAAGAATTGGAATCATTTTTGTTCTTTTTTAAGGAGGAAATGATTCTTTTTTTGACTCTAAAAGAGCAATATTTTGATAAAACGTCAAAAATATACCTGTTCTTTACATAAAATTAACAAGATTTGACCGTTTTTTTACATGATTGGTTCTTTATTTTTACATGCAATTGCTAAACTAAGCATGTACTAATAAAAGATGAGACAGAACTCATCTTAAAAAAGGAGCCCTTTCTATGAAAAAAATAACGAATATTCTTTTGTTAACAACAATTTTAGTAGCAGGCTGTGCCGGATCAGGAACAGACAAACCAGATTCATCTGCTGATGCTTCTTC
>DXDB01000035.1 GCA_019115705.1 Candidatus Tetragenococcus pullicola
GATAGCCATTTTCGATTTTATGGATAGTCGTCATCAATTTCCGTTCCGACTCAAAAGGCAAATCCGCCACCCGTGGCATGTCTTTTTCCAAGGCATTTTTATCAAAGCCTTCTTCAAAAGCCTTGGTAACCATCGCCGTTTCCGTCGGGTCACCAGTGACTTTACTGCTGCCATCATCCTCTACGGACAGTTTAGAATCATTACATAACGTTCCAATGGTCAAAAGGTGCTCTTCTGTTTGATCAGCAGTTGTATAGGTTTCAACGATCGTCATTTTATTTTGGGTCAAGGTCCCCGTTTTATCACTACAGATAACCGAAGCCGCCCCAAGCGTTTCGACAGCTGGTAACTTCTTAACAATCGCATGACGCTTGACTAAACGTTGCACACCAAGAGCCAAAACGATGGTAACAATTGCTGCCAAGCCTTCCGGAATGGCGGCCACACCCAAAGATACGGCCATCATGAAGATTTCTAAAATTGGACGACTGTATAACAGACCAACCACAAACATAACCACACAAATTCCCAAGCAAAGAATCGACAGAACTTTGGAAATTTCCGCCATTTTCCGTTGCAAAGGCGTCGTATTGTCATCTTCTGAAATCAGCATATTGGCAATGCGACCAACTTCAGTTTTCATTCCTGTATCAGTAACCACCGCTGTTGCGCGGCCATTCGTAACTACGGTAGATGAAATCAACATATTCTTACGATCTGCTAATCCAGTATCTTCTGGCAAACTATCGATATCCTTTTTAGCAACCGGCACTGATTCACCAGTCATCGCCGATTCATCCGCCTTTAAATTTGAAGCCGAAAGAATTCGTGCATCGGCTGGCACTAAATCCCCAGCTTCCAATTCAACGATGTCACCAGGAACCAAGTTGGGCGTATTCACATTTTCGATTTTCCCATTACGAATCACCTTAGCCAAAGGAGCCGACATTTTTTGCAAAGCTTCCAAGGATTTATCGGCATTATTTTCTTGAGAAATCGAAATAATCGCATTCACCACAACAATTAACAAAATAATGACCGGTTCGACCCAATCTTGAAACCCACTAGAAACATAAGATAAAACAGCCGCAATTAACAAGACAATAATCATCGGATCTTTTAATTGACCCAATACCTTCATAAAGATACTTTCTTTTTCTTGTTCCTCCAGTTCGTTACTACCAAACGATTCCAGACGTTTATTGACTTCTGCTTCAGATAAACCATTTTCCACATCGGTATCTAAAGACTTCAATACTTCCTCTTTCGTATCGTGATACCATTGACTCAATACACTCATCTCCTTTTTACTTCCCGTGTTGTTTTGTTTACAAAAGAACATACACTGCTCTTTATTATAAAACACTTTGAGAAAGAAACAAAGATGATTCATGAAAAAAAGTGTTTTTTTCATACATTTGTGAAGACCCACCAAAAAGAAATCGGCCTATTGCTCGAAAGCCAAGGAAACGTTAAACTAAAGCTAGCAGGTATTTTGAGGTTGATTTTTACCCATCCATACGGACAAAATCTTCAGTCCCCATTCGATCATTTATGGACATGAAATTTCAATTCGCTTGGCCAAGTAGCTCTTCTTGGACATGGAATTCCGGTTCGCTCATACTAACAATTCTTTCCACTCACCGCTTACTAAAATGAAAGATTTCCATGAGTGAGAAAGGCAAAAATTAGCCCTCAATGTTAGTTTACAATCGACCAATAATAAGGAGTGATGCAATGTATACCATCGATTTTGAAAACCATTTTTATGACAAAAGTATCATCCAAGCACTGTCCAACAGAAAACAAGTACCCAGATACGATTCCAAGGAAAATGTCATTTACTGGAATGAAAACATCCAAATGCCTCAAGGAAATTTATTGGAAACTTTATTAGATGTCAGCGATAAACGCATCCAAGTCATGGATGAAAATGGCATCGATAAAATTGTCTTGAGTACCTCTTCAGGCATTGAACAAATTCATACCAAAGAAAGCGTTGAATGGTGCAAGCAAACCAACAATACCATCGCAGCTTTAACTAAAAAATATCCAGGTCGCTTTTTAGGCAGTATGGTGCTTCCAGAACAATACATCGATGAAGCCCTAGCAGAAATGCAACGTTGCGTGAACGAACTTGGATTTGTCGCTTGGCATACCCATTCCAACTATGGCGACACCTATCCCGATGAAAGCAAATACCGTCCTCTCTTTAAAAAAGCAGAAGAATTAGGAATTTATGTTTACCTTCATCCTGCTTTGCCTTCATCCAATCGATTCAATGATTATGGTTTTGCTTTTGCCGGACCTGCCTTAGGATTTACGGTAGATGCCATGACAACCCTATTGAGACTACTATTATCAGGCTTATTTGACGATTGCCCCAACTTAAAAATGGTGGTCGGTCACTTTGGAGAAGCTCTTCCATTTTTACTAGAGCGCATTGAAAATCGCTTGAATTTTATCCCTAACACTACTATCAAAATGAAGAAAAGTATTTCGACCTATTTTAAACAAAACATTTGGGTAACCACCAGTGGCAACTTATCCAAATCAGCCTATGAATGTACCAAAGAAGTTTTAGGCGTCGATAAAATCCTCTTTGCCAGTGATTATCCTTTTGAGTCATTGCCTGAAACCATGACTTTTTGGAAAAATATGAAGTTGCCTGAAGAAGAACTAGCAAAAATATTTTACAAGAATGCCCAAGCTCTACTCGCAAGCTGTGAAAGCAATTAAAAAAGGAGTCATTTCAGTCCCTTTTAGTCTTATATCGCATGAATTGATAGCCATCAGTTTTCTACTAAACGATTCGTACAATGAATCATTTCTATTCTTGTGTCCACCACGCACGGTTCGTGGACATAAGAATAACTAGAATCAAATAACTATTTTGACCATTTAATTGAAACCCCCATTGACTTCCAAGTAAATGAGGATGAAATGAACTATGCAATCGCAATTCCTACTGAGTATCAGAATTAAAAACACAAAAAGAGGTATAAACATTATGTTTTTACCTCTTTTTGATACTTTCCCCAAAATTGTGAAAAATTTAGAATCACAAAAATTTTAAAGCCTCAATCATTTCAGTTAATCCATGTTTTATTATGTCATAGTTAAGTCCTTCTCCGACAAGTAATGTTGTTGTTCTATCATAGTCTTCCTTCTTTCATCTGTCAGGATCTCTGCTTCCTTAGCTACTTCACAACCTAAAGAGGCTGATAATTTTTCCCATGATATTTTCCCGTTGTTCATGGTATTTCGATAAGTTTTGTCTGAAAATTCCAGTTGATCTTT
>DXDB01000036.1 GCA_019115705.1 Candidatus Tetragenococcus pullicola
GATTGGATAGCTTTGTCTACAAAAGACGGCAATGGAATAACAATTGGGCAAACGTCAATTAATATGATAACTGATAAAATAATAATTACACCTAGAAACGGACTTACAATTGGCGGAGATGTCAATGTTATTGGCGATTTGCAAATTAAAGGTCAATCAGTAACGCCTGGAGGTTCTGGCGGTGGAAACCCTGGCGATTGGGATGGAGAATATCCAGAAGTAGTCAAAACACAAGCTGAAAAATTCGCATGGCAAGCGTGGTCAGTTTTACGTGGCTTAGGTTATAACGAAAATGCGTCAGCTGGTATTTTAGGAAATATCAATGGCGAAGCGGGTCCTAGTATGAACCCTGATACAGACCAAGTGGACGGTCCCGCTTATGGTGCGATTCAATTTGACGGTTCAGCTTATCCAATTGTTGGAGCACCAACTTCAAACGGTCGTGAATACGTTCAACGCTTGCTTGCTAAGTCAGGCATTAAAGGCGACTACAAAGAAATGGAAACGCAAATGAAACTTGTAAATTGGGCGATGTCTAACGGTCAATGGATAGGCAAAGTCAATCCAACGTCAGTCAGTGGTTTCAAAAATGTTTCAAGCCCAGAAACAGGTGCTTATGCGTTTGAAGAAAACTTTGAGCGCCCCGCAAGTGCACACCCAGAACGACAAGGCTATGCAAGAAATTGGTACAATAAATTTCACGGTGTACCATTAAATAATAGCAATGGCTACGCAATGCCAATCGCAAAGCCTATCACAGTAACGAGTGAATTTGGGTGGCGTACGTCTCCTATTGACGGTTCGCAAGAATTGCATAACGGTATCGATTTAGTAAATGGCAATCCAACAACGCCGATTTATGCCGCTGATAGCGGAGAAGTTGTTATTGCGGGAAGCTATCCTGACTGGTACGGAAACTATGTCGTTATCAAACATAGCGGTGGCTTGTATACAGGCTATGCACACCAAAGCCAGTTAAGAGTTTCCGTTGGCGATACAGTCAAAAAAGGGCAACAAATAGGAAACATGGGAACAACAGGACCAAGCACAGGGAATCACTTGCATTTTCAATTCTTCAAAAATGGACCTTGGCCTAACACGAGCGACTTTATTAATCCTAGAGAAAAGATGAAATTTTAAGGAGTGAATAATTTGGCAGAAGTAAAACAAGAAATCATATTATCAACGACAGAACCAAATAGTTTTGTTGATAATATTGAAATCAGACAAGCTGATGAAGCAACTCAAAAGCTAGTCGTACAACTATCAGAAAATGGCGCCAGAAAGTCTTATACAGGCTTACAGGCGTTTTTTTGTGGCAAAATCGGTCAAAGTGACGGTTTAGGAATCATAGAACAGAAGCTGACCGAAGAAGAAATGACAGACCCCGAAATTGGTCGTTTGGAGTATACATTTAGAGCCGAAGACTGGCAAAAGGTAGGAAGACAAATCGGCTACTTTAGCTTTCGGAAAATGGTCGATGAACACACTTTCGAAGAGCAATTTACCACACGTGATTTTTATTTTACGGTTACTAAAAACGTGTTTAGTGAAGGTTTAAAAGAAGTTAAAAAAGATGGATCAACTTATGTGTGGACAATTGAAGATATGGTCCGTTTATTTAAAGAATATATTGCTAGCGGAAAAACTGATTGGGAAGAGTTTGTGGAACAAAATAAAGACATAATTGAGTCAATTGATCCAAACGGAAAATTGTTTACGAAACTACAGGAAAATAAAGAAAATATAGATTCGAGAGGTATAAATGTACTCTTGCTTGGTTTAAAAAATGACGGTGAAACTGATAACTACGAAATCTTGTCAAATATACTCAATACTTTACCAGATGGATCGAATCTATTTTTTCCGGCAGGGAAGTATCTCTTATCTGACAATATTCCTTTTCGTAAGCAAATTCACATAGAGGGGATAAAACCAGTCTATGATAAAGAGGATTTAGTAAAAGGAACCATATTTAGAGGTGGAGGCTTATATTTCCGAAGAGGGTCCAACGGATCTACGGTTAAAAATGTCGGTGTAGTCAACTCCAATCGTCCGAATGGTTTTGATATTCGGGAAGAAATAAAAGACATTGTTATTGACAACTGTTTAACAATTGCACGTGATCACGGCTACCTGATAGAGTCTTATACAGGAGAGGTCTCTAATGTTGCAATCAGCAACTGTCAATCTTTTGATGGCATTCACGGATTTATCTCAAAAGCAAAAAATACCAATATAATCAATTGTCAGGCAAATAATCAATCGAGCTGGGGATTTGGAATAATTTCAGATAATATTCCCGGATTAGAGAATATTGGAGCAGCTATTAATAATAAACTTTCAGATTGTCGCGCAGTGAAATGTGGAGTTGGTTTTAGTCAATATAAAAGGGATTATTTTGGAGATAGTTCGGAAATTCAATGTGTAAATAATCAATTTTCAAATTGTTCGGCTACCGAGTGTACTGTGCCTTTAAGCTTGGGAGATGACGTTGGAAATACAGGTGGAGGCAAATACAAGAGCTTTTCTGTAGATGATACCATGATCATCAATTTCAGCGAGTCTGCTTCTACAAATCCAGTGAAAATTTATCAAACAAGAAATTTGACAATTTCCGGAATTTCTCTTTCACAAAACATGACGCTCCGAAAAGATGCTAATAATACGAATCCTGTTATTGGACAAATTTCTGGTGGGAAAGGCGGGCAGTTGTTTGACTATATTGAACTAGATAATGGGACTTCGCCGTCACTAAAATTTGGTTCGTTATTTCGAACAAATAACTCTGAAAAAACCGAGATAACGTCATTTAAGGATGGTAAAGATGGCGTAGATTATGAGATAAATTTATGGGAAAATAATACTATTATTAAAGGTTCATCAACGATATTTCTAGTTGGACCATCTATTTCAGGGCATGGAAGTTCTATTAAATTTAAATGTCAAGACGGCATTTATTTTGAAATTTCCAGGGGTACACCTATGAGACATTTTTTAAATTTGAATTATACAAACGCAACAGGAATTGACATCTCAAATTATGACTTTATCGATTTGTACGGAACTGGTACAGCTAATAACTTGATTAAAATAAATTTGCCTGAAAGATCGAAATCTGTAATAACAATTTTCATTCGTTCTTCTGGCGGAACATTTACGTTTGGAGGATTTGATAATTCTCAATTTTTATATTCTAAAGATTTACCTAAAACAGTTTTATGGGGAACGGGGTTAATTACTCAATGGGCCTGGCTAGATGCCGTTGGAAAATATATTTTGATTAGTAGTATGGAAACTAAATATGCGTAGATTAAAATGAAAAAATGTGCTATATTTGATTAAAAATAACTACGAGGTGGAATATGAAAAATAAGGGTTTCTGGGGAGTTATAATTGCAGCTGTAATCAGCATGGCCATTATTGGTTTGGGCACAATAAAAACAAAAGCTAATCAAAAAAATAGCAATACCGAAAATGGAGTAGTTAAAAAAGAAACTTCAGATAGTACAGTAGAGGAATCGATTATTAAAAATCATAAAGATACAATTATTTATTCACCGATGGGAGATTCGCTAACAGAAGGCTATTTTGCATCAACTTCAGATAAACGGTTTGTGGAAGTCTACGCTAAAATGCTGGAAGATAATTTGGGTTATCAAGTAGACGTTGAAGGAGTTTCGGGATATGGAGGGACTACTGAGAATGGTGTTAAAGGGCTAGATGACATTGTAAGTCAGCAACCAGACTTAGTTACTATTGAATTTGGAACGAATGATGCCGATCCAAATAATGGATCGAGCATTGATACTTTTGCAGCAAACTTGGACTTGATGATTGATACTTTAACCAGCCAAGAAAAAATTCCTAAAATTATCTTAGTGACAACTTGGAATCAAGGAGAAAAAGCTGAACCATTTGATGAAGCAATAAAAGCTATTGGAGAAAAATACGATTTACCTGTAGCGGATATTTCTGATATATGGAAAGATTCATCCAAAAAAGGACCAGAAGGAGTAGAAACATTCAAAGGTACTAGTGATAATTTTCATCCAAATGATACCGGAATGCAAAAAATTGCCGAAAAAATCTATGAAGTTTCTGAAAATATGATGGAATAGTGCATTATGAGATTCAAAGTACTAAGAAAAAATAAATTGAATAGAGCTAATTATAGGGCTGTTCCTTCTCTGGAACTAGTCCTATTTTTGTATTTAAACAAGGAGGGATAAAAAATGGACTATGTAAAACAATTGATTGTGCCAAAAGAAATTGTAGAAGCTTCTTTTAAAGGAGAAAAAGCTATCAATTTAACATTGATGACTTTTGATAAGAATGTTCATAAGGTCATTGTGCCAGTTTTACCACAAAAAGTTACCCCTTTAATGATGTATGACATTGATAAAGTGTTGGTTTTTATTTGGTATGATAATAATGAAAAAATCATACAAGTAAACGGCAAAGTGGAAAATGAAACTGTCACGTTTGTTTTGCCCGATGAATTACGAGGCTTTCCAGGGCCTTTTTATATGGAAGTCGATTTAGTCTTGACAGATGACCGTACGCTGACTTTATCACAATTTAGAGCTGAAACAAGAGCTTCTAAAGCTGATATGATTGACGAAAATATCATCAAAGACGCCAAAGCTTATTATTTTCAACTCTTTGAAGATTGGGCGGGCAATGTCGGAAGTGCTAAAGAAGACGCTCAAAAAGAATGGAACGAGTGGAAAGCACAACGAGAAGAAGACTGGGCGAAGTTTGAAGCTGGTTCGACTTCTAAAATGCAAGAGTTAGAGCAACGAATTGACGAGCAAACCGAAATTTTTAATAACGCTGATGTTTATAATAAGGCTGAAATTGAAGATAAGCTAGAACCGTTTGCACTTCGGACGGATATTGACAATTTAGATGAGGTAAAGGCTGAAAAAGAAGAAGTTGCTAAGTCTGTATCAAATCTTTCGGCCGGAAAAGTCGATAAAAATGGAGCTAGTCAAGTAAATTGGGGTATGATTGCACAAGACGCAAGAGAGCAAATATCCGGAAATAAAGTGGCAGTTGTTGGACCTAAAAGTGTGTCCACAGAAAATGTTGTTGATAAGTCGATCATACCGGATAAAACCTCTTTTGCCAAAAGCGTAAAAAACTTGCTAAATCCTTCTAAAATCAAAAAAGGAACAGTTTATCAATCAATAGCTAATATTGCTACCGAAAAAGAAAATTCTGGCTATGATTCTATATTAGTTGATGTTGAACCAGAAACTTGGTATGCGATCAACAGGGCTCCATCGTCAAACTTTAGCTTTGCCTGTGCTGCAGATTTGACGATTCTAGGAAAAATTTTAGAGTTAGAACACACGGATGACGATTTAACGATTTTTAAAACTCCTGTCAACACTACTCAGCTTGCTGTGTCCAATCAAACAGGTTTGGAATCGGTCGTCATTTTAAAAACAGATCAGAATATTGCAAAGGCAACAACTGCTGAGTACCCTTATAACACTGATAAAAAGGTGGAAATCGATGAGCTTTACATCAAAAACAAAGGGTACGTCTCTAAATTGATAGAAAGTGCAGAAAATCCTTTCTTTGAAAATGTCGTCAATAAAAAAGTGTCAAAGGTTGACTTAAGCAGCAAGTGGTATGTTTTTTCCAGCGGAAGAGTCGCGACAGAAAACGGGCGCTTTATTTGGACTGGAGATAAAAAAAAATCGGGGGCTTTCACAGAACCCTTTGAATCAAATGCTACTAACGTCAAAGTCACAATTAGTGGTTTTTTTGAGGGCTTATCAGGCATTGATGTGATGATCCGATATTCACAATCTGATGGAACCATGAAGTATATCAAGACGGCAGAAACAACTGACAGCACGTTTGGGCTGGAATTTAGCTTTGATCCAAACAATTTAGCGGTCTATAACGACGCAACTAAATTTTATATATTGATTCGCAACACCGGAGATCAAGCAGGAAGCTTTACTCTAACTGGTTTGTCGGTAATAGAGGAAGATGTCGAGCTGACTGATATTTACGCCGACAATCTAAGAGATGTGATTATTAAAACAGACGCTAAACTCAAAGAAATTGATTCTGCAGTTTCAAATTCCAATGCAGATGAGGGCCACTTTATGTCAGATGGCTTGGGAAACAAATATCTGCTACAGGTTTTAAATGGCAACTTGCAATTGATCAATGTAATACCAGATAAAGTTTTAGTGATGGGCAACAGTTTACTGCTGGGAATCAATCAAGGGGATCATGGAGATGAAGCTTTTGGCATGTGTGCGAGCAGCAGCAAAAACGATTTCTACTATCACTTAAGTCAAGCAATTAAAAATAAAAATGGCATTGCTGCAATCAACAAGATCCATGATGCCGTACTAGAGCAGGGACAAAAATCGGCTCAGGAATATTTAGATGATAATGCAGCCACGATTGCAAATGATTTAGACCTGATTATTGTACAAATTGGTGACAATGTTTCCGATGAAACAAAAGAGGCAACTTTTAAAACTGAGTTTCCACTTTTTTTGCAGAAACTAAAGCAAAAATGTCCGCAAGCACGAGTGATTTGTGTGGGGACTTGGTTTAGTACAAACCGAGGATTGCCGATCGTACGTGATAATGCATTAAAATATGGTTGCGAATTTATTGACATATCATATTTAAATATCAAGGAAAATCAAGGATCTGATGGGCAAGTTATCACTTTTGACGATGCTACAACTACAGAGGCTAAATTAAACTGGATCACTCATCCGGGAGACGCTGGCATGAAAAGAATTGCGGAACGGATCGTTAAGAAATTAAATATGTAGGTGATTAATATGAAGTCTTATCAAATCTGGCGACTGATCCTTTTAGGATTGGCCGCTTTTTGGTTGTTTGTCGCATGGGTTTTAAGTTAGGAGTTGAGGCAAATGTGGAAAGTGATTGTAGTTAGATGGTGCGGAATTATTTTAAGTCTAACCAGTATTTTATACGGCTCTTGGCTTTTAATACACCCGACCATACTAGACAACTATGGGCCGTACGAAATAATCAATCAGATGTTTAACTCATATTTTATCAGTATTGCGTTTATCGTATGTGGGCTTGGTAAAATATTAAGCATACTGATAAACAATAAAAGACTACGCAAAATAGCTATTTTTGCAATGGCCTTTTTGTGGATGATGTTTGGCGTGTCGTTTGTGCTAGTCAACATGCAAAATACCGTGTGGATATTTGCGTTTTCGATGGCACTACAAGGCTTTGGGATAGCCATTAGGGAGGAGTGAGCGGGTGGAATTAAAAACATTATTAACAGCGCTCATACCAACCGTTGGCACGTTTTTAGGAATCTATGTAGCACACAATACAGATTTTAAAGGTATCGTCAAAAAAGCGGAAATAGAAAGCAAAGACGATATTTATAAAAGCTGGCAAAATTTGTATGAAACGCAAAGACAGGCAAATGAAACATTACAAAAAGATTATGGGGAATTAAAACAAAAGTTAGAACAATTGCAGGATGAGTTTCAAGAATTTCGCAAAGAATTTGGGGAAAAAGAAGAAGGGTACAAGCTTCGAATCGAACAATTAGAAAATGAAAATGATGATTTGAGAGAAGAAAACGACACGATACAAGAAAGGATAAATCAATATGAAACTAAGTAATAAAGTATACGACGTTTTAAAATATGCAGTAACTATTTTTTCGCCAGCTTTAATGACGTTGATTGCCGGTCTAGGCACAGCTGATTTAATGGCTAACGCTACGACATATGTTACAGTAATTGGGCTTGTGACGGCATTTGTGGGCGCTTTGATTGGTGTTAGTAGTAATCAGTACCACAAGGAGGATGAGTAATATATGGCATTAAAAGTAATTGATATTTCTAGTCATAACCCAGTGAGCGAAGCGGGCAACAGCACAGCCGATGCAGTTATCATTAAAGCGACACAAGGAACTGGCTATGTAAACCCTAATTGCAACGGTCAGTGGGATTTAGCAATCAAAAAAGGCAAGCTAGTTGGCTTGTATCACTATGCGAGCGGTGGCGACCCCGTTAAAGAAGCAAACTACTTTGTCAACAATATTAAAAATTATATTGGCAAAGCAACTCTTTGGATTGATTGGGAAAAATATCAAAACGAAGCGCAATGGGGCAATAAAAACTGGTGTCGCAAGTTTGTCGATGAAGTTTACCGATTGACAAAAGTT
>DXDB01000037.1 GCA_019115705.1 Candidatus Tetragenococcus pullicola
GCTATCAAAAAATTAATGGATTTAGCACCGAAAACAGCTCATGTGATTAGAGATGGTCAAGAGGTTGAGTTGGCCATAGCGGAAGTTCAAACAGAAGATATTCTCTTAGTTCGTCCGGGTGAAAAAATTCCAGTTGACGGAAAGATTACCGAGGGAACATCTTCGGTTGACGAGTCAATGATTACAGGAGAAAGTATTCCTATTGAAAAAAATATTGGCGATTCAGTTGTTGGGGCAAGTCTCAATAAAAATGGTTCGTTTCGATTTAAAGCAACCAAGGTCGGAAAAGATACGACCTTGTCACAAATCATTCAACTGGTTGAAAATGCCCAAGGATCCAAAGCTCCTATCGCAAAACTTGCCGATAAAGTAGCTGGTGTTTTTGTCCCTATCGTGATTAGTTTAGCCGTTCTTTCTGGCTTGGCTTGGTTTTTTATAGGTCAAGAGTCAGGAGTCTTTGCTTTAACAATTTCTATCTCAGTTCTGGTGATTGCTTGTCCGTGTGCGTTAGGATTAGCCACTCCAACCGCAATTATGGTAGGAACCGGTAAAGGTGCTGAAAATGGAATTCTTATTAAAAATGGAGAAGCTTTAGAAGAAACAAAAAAAGTACAAACCATTGTCTTTGATAAGACCGGAACAATTACTGAGGGAAAACCGACTGTTACCGATGTAAAAACTTATGATGATGTTTCTGAAAAAGAAATTTTAAAACTAGCAGCCTCTGCAGAAAAAAATTCAGAACATCCCTTAGGAGAAGCAATTGTAAATGGTGCAAAGGAAAAAGGCATAGATATTTCACCTGTGGAAGACTTTCAAGCCTTGCCAGGACATGGAATTCAAGTAACCTTGGAAAGTCAAGTGTATTACCTAGGGAATAAAAAGTTGATGACTGACAAAAAGATTGCTATGCAGTCTGCCCAAGAAGAGTCAAAAACACTTGCCTCTCAAGGGAAAACACCTATGTTCATTGCAACCGATAAAAAAGTAATTGGGATCGTAGCTGTGGCAGATACGATTAAAGAAACGAGTCGTGAAGCAATTGATAAATTACATCAAATGGGCATTCAAGTAGCCATGATTACAGGAGACAACACACAAACTGCTCAAGCAATAGCCAAACAAGTAGGAATTGACAAAGTGTTAAGTGAAGTTTTACCCGAAGATAAAGCTTCAGAAGTTAAAAAATTACAAGCAGAAAATCAACACGTAGCTATGGTAGGCGACGGAATCAATGATGCTCCTGCTTTAGCTCAAGCCGATATTGGTATCGCTATTGGCTCAGGAACTGATGTTGCGATTGAATCAGCCGACATTGTATTGATGCGTAGCGATTTGAGAGATGTGCCAACAGCAATCGAATTAAGTCGTGCAACGATTAAAAATATTCGCGAGAACCTTTTCTGGGCATTTGCTTATAACGTAGTAGGGATTCCATTTGCAATGGGGATTTTCCATATCTTTGGCGGTCCTCTCTTAAATCCGATGATTGCAGGAGCGGCCATGAGTTTTAGTTCAGTATCGGTCGTATTAAATGCTTTACGGTTACGACGTTTTAAAGTCACAAAATAATGAGGAAGACCTTTTCTTTGAGAAGAGGTCTTTTTTTGCGTGCGTCCAAGAAACGCTAATTGGCCATGAAAATTGAAATTTGATGTCCAAGAAACGCCAATCGGCCAAGGGAATTGAAATCTGATGTCCAAGAAACGCTAATCGGCCACGGGAATTGAAATTTGATGTCCAAGAAACGCTAATCGGCCAAGGAAATTGAAATCTGATGTCCAAGAAACGCTAATTGGCCATGGAAAATAATGCTCACGAACGACTAATTGGCCAACCGACAGAAAATCATTAAAAAAACAATTGGCTTTTTATACAATGGCTATTTCTTTACACTTTTGGCTTAACGGATTAGTATAGAAAGAGAAGGACAAATAGAAAGGAAGCATAATAATGACAAAGATCACAATGTTTGGAAAAGGAAACATGGGACAAGCGATTGGTCAGAGTTTTGAGCAGGCAGGAAATATAGTCCGTTACTTTGCTTCAAAAGATTTAGTCGATGATATTGGTGATATCGTTGTTTTGGCTGTGCCCTATCAAGCGGCGTTGGAGATTGCCAAAGAACAAAGAGAAAGATTAACAGCTAAAATTGTAATCGATATCAGTAATCCGTTGAATTTTGAAACATTTGATGAATTGGTGGTGCCAAGCGATTCTTCTGCTGCCCAAGAAATTGCAGCACTCTTACCTGATACTACCGTGGTAAAAGGCTTTAACACCAATTTTGCTTCTACCTTATCTTCAAAAAAATTAGGGACAAATCATCCGGTAGTAGTGCAGTTGGCGACAGATGATGAAAAAGCAGTAGAGGTGATTCGTAAAGCTTTGGAAGGAAGTGGTCTACAAGTAATCAATGCTGGCAAATTAAAACGAGCTCGTGAATTGGAAGCTATGGGCTTTTTGCAAATGACGTTAGCGGCTAGTGAACAAATTAGTTGGAATGGTGGATTTGGAATTTTTCAATAAGATTTAAAAATCAAGGAGGTTTTTTTATGGCTTATCAAACAATCAATCCTTATACCAATGAATTGATTAAAGAATATCCTAATGCAAGTGATCAAGAATTAGAAAATACGTTGACTGTTGCTCATTCTCTTTATAAGGAAACAAAACAACAGCCCATTCAAAAACGAGCTGAAATTTTACATGCGATTGCAGCAAAAATTCGAGAAAAAGCAGATGAGTTAGCGCGAGCGTGTACAATTGACATGGGTAAGTTGTTGACCGAATCACAAGGCGAAGTTGAATTGTGTGCCATCATTGCAGACTGGTTTGCTGATCACGGAGAAGAACTGCTAGCTCCAGATGCACTAGAAACGGTAGCGACTGGCACTGCTGAAATACGTCATCATGCGCTAGGCGTTTTAGTCATGGTTGAACCTTGGAACTTTCCTTATTATCAAATCATGCGCGTTTTTGCACCGAACTTTATGGTTGGCAATCCGATGATTTTAAAACATGCCTCTAATACACCAACTTCGGCTCAAATGATGGCCGATGTCATTTTAGAAGCAGGAGCACCAAAAGGAGCGTTGACCAATCTCTTTTTATCTTATGATCAAGTCGAACATGCTATTTCTGATCCGCGGGTACAAGGAGTTGCTTTGACTGGTTCAGAACGTGGCGGCGCGTCAGTTGCTCAAGCAGCAGGTAAAAATTTAAAGAAAAGCACGATGGAGTTAGGCGGTATGGATCCGTTCATCGTTTTAGGCGATGCCAATATGAAAGACGTCAACGATCTTGCTTGGCGAATGCGCATTTATAATAGTGGACAAGTTTGTACTTCTTCTAAGCGATTTATTGTCATGGATAACGTCTATGATGAATTTATTGAAAAATTAAAAGAAGCTTTTAGCAAAGTGAAACCCGGAGATCCACTAGATCCAAAAACTACTTTTGCGCCGATGAATCGTAAAAGTGCCAAGGAAAAATTACAGAAACAAGTGGACGAAGCCATCGCCCATGGTGCTAAGGTTGTTTACGGGAATGAACCGATTGATTTACCGGGACAATTTTTCATGCCTACGATTTTAACGGAAATAAGCAAGGATAATCCAGCCTATACCACAGAAATGTTTGGTCCAGTTGCTCATGTCTATAAAGTTCATAGTGAAGAAGAGGCAATTGAGTTGGCCAATGATTCCATGTACGGCTTAGGCGGCACTGTTTTTGCCGGAGATCCCGATCACGGTGCTGAAGTAGCTGCCCAAATTGAAACAGGGATGGTTTTTGTGAATAACTTTATGGTTTCATTACCAGATTTGCCATTTGGTGGTGTGAAAAATTCAGGATATGGCCGCGAAATGAGTAAACTTGGACAATTGGCCTTTGTAAATGAACAATTGATTGTTAAAGCAGATAAACCGAATATGGATAATTTGGCAGGTGCATTAGTAGCCACACAATCTATTGAGTAACAAAAAAGGCATCTTGATTGATGAGTTCAAGATGCCTTTTTTATATAATTAGAATAGGAGATGAGTTTAATGATTATTGGAATCCCAAAAGAAATAAAACCAAATGAAACTCGAGTGGCCTTAACTCCCAGTGGGGCTCGAGAATTTATTGCACAAAATCATGAAGTATTGGTGGAGGACCAGGCCGGTGAAAAGAGTCATTTTTCGAATCAAGCGTATCAAGAAGTAGGTGCCAAAATCGTTTCAAAAGAAGAACTCTTTGAAAAAGCCAAACTTATTTATAAAGTCAAAGAAATTTTACCAACTGAATATGACTTATTAAGAGAAGGGCAAATTTTATTTACATACATACATTCCAATGCCCATAGCCAAGAAACGGATGTGTTATTAAAACATAAAGTAATCGGGATTTCGTATGAAGATATTACAGACGAAGCAGGAAACTTTCCGCTCCTACGTCCGATGAGTAAAATTGCGGGACGTGGTGGCTTCATAGCGGCTTGCCAATTTTCACAAAGCAAATATGGTTCTGGTTTGTTGCTTGCGAAATTACCCGGAATAAAAGCGCCTCATATTACAATTTTAGGAGTGGGTTCTGCTGGAATGGGAGCTGGTGAATTAGCTGCTGCTTGGGGAAATAAGGTCACAATGATTGCACGAAATATCAAACACTTAGAACAAGCAAGTAGTCAATTACCAGCTAATGTTGAATTTTTATATTCCGAAGATGCCACTATTGAAAGTTGTATTGAAGATACCGATGTGCTAATCAATTGTGTGATGTGGCCCAAAGATCGTACCGACCATTTAGTTACACGGGAAATGTTAAAAAATATGAAACCTAATGCCATGATTGTCGATGTTTCAACAGATGAGCATGGTGCAATTGAAACATGTCACAGCACAACCCACGATGATCCCATTTATTATGAAGAAGGTATTTTGCACTATTGTGTGGATAATATTCCTGCTGCCTATGCTAAGACGGCTTCTTATTTGCTTTCAAAAGAAACTTTACCTTATGCTTTAACACTAGCAGAAAAAGGTTATAAACAAGCCTTAATTGATGACCCCAATTTTAGAAAAGGCCTTTGTTTTTATAAAGGGACATTAACTTTAAAAGAAACAGCTATCAAACAAAAAAGGCCATTTAAAACACCAGAAGAAGTCTTAGGAATTCAAAAATAAATGAAAAAAGTCTCTGTTCACACATGCGAACAGAGACTTTTGCTTTTACTTGATGTATTCTTCTGTTAAATCCAGGAATTCCTCGATGTCTTTTACGACCTGATTGATGCCAGCTTGCCAGAAATCAGGTTTGGTTAAATCGACTCCCAAATGTTTTTTAGCTAACTCTTCGGTCGTCATTGATGCTGTATCACGAAGTAAGGCAATATAGTCATCTTCAAAATTTGAGCCTTTTTCATTTGCATAAGCATAAATACCCAAACTAAAGAGATAGCCAAAAGTGTAAGGGAAATTATAAAATGGCACGTCGTCAATGAAAAAGTGTAGTTTCGCTGCCCAAAAATGAGGATGATAACTATTTAATGAGTCTTGATAACTTTCTTTTTGAGCGGCAAGCATCATTTCGTTGATTTGTTTTGTTGAAACAAGGCCTTTTTGGCGTGCTTTATAAAAATTCGATTCGAAAATAAAACGAGTATGAATATTTAAAAACATGGCGGTCGCATTTTGCATTTTTGCATCAAGCAAGTTGATTTTTTCCTCTTTTGTTTTTGCCCCTTTTAAAGTGGCATCTGCTACGACCAGTTCAGCAAATGTACTAGCCGTTTCGGCAACATTCATAGCGTAATCTTGATTTAAAGTTGGCAGATCCCACATGACGCTACTATGAAAAGCATGCCCCAATTCATGAGCAATCGTAGAAACTTCATTGATAGAGTTGCCGAAAGTCATGAAAATACGTGATTCTTCGGTTTCTGGTAAACCGGTGCAATAACCACCAGGACGCTTACCGGGACGATCTTCTGCTTCAATCCAAGCTTTTTCAAAAGCCATCTTAGCAAAGCTTGCCATTTTAGGACTGAATTTTTGGAAGTTCTTAATGATGAATTCAGCAGCTTCGTCAAAACTAAAGGTCCGTTCCTCCATATTGCCTAACAGAATTGGAGCATCTTGATCTTGCCAATCCATTTTTTCTTTTCCAAATAGTTGCGCTTTACGGGTTAAAAAGTCTAGAATTGGTTGTTTATTTTTTTCGATTGTTTGCCACATAGCCTCTAGTGTGTCATGGCTAAGGCGATTGTATTCAAGAGGTTCTTCTAAGAAATCTGTGATGCCATGTAGTTCTTGTGTTGTCAATCGAAAACCGTCTAAATGGTTCAATGTATCGGCAAACAATTCCTCTTTTTCTCCCCAAGCTTCTTCCCATTTATCAAAAAGATCTTGACGAACGGCAGGATCAGGATCTCCCATCATTTTATTGAAAGCTTGTCCAGCTGATAAATGGATGGTATCACCAGCAGTAGTGATAAATGGAATATCAATGGAAGCCACAATGGTATCGTAATGCTGGCTCCAGGCATTGATTCCATCTAGTGAAAGCCGGTTGATGGTGTTTTCCTCTATTTCAGAAAGCAGTTTTTTCCCATCTCGACGAATTTCAGTCAGTCGAAAAGCTACCTGTGCAAGAGATTCATTTTTCAATAATGTGGTCCATTCCGTTTCGTTAAAATCGCCCAATTTTTTAGAAAAAATAGTTGTCGCCAGTTGATATTCTGGCATTTTTTGATAAAGTTCGTCAGCTAATAATTTTGCTTGACTGTCAGTAACGTCACTTGATTGTAAGGCTTCAATAAAACTCGCACATTGACCAAAGCCCTTGTCGATGACTTCAGCTAATTCTAAACGATCGATCAAGCCTTTTGCAGCTTCTTCTTTTGGCGACCAATCAGAAACGTCGTGGTGATACGTCTGAATTTCTTTACTTAAACGGTCCATTCGATTTTTTAAGGCTTGTGAATGACTGCCACCTGAAAAAATCGATTCTAAATCCCAATTAATAGCATAAGTCATAAAAAATTCCTCCTTGAAGTTTTGTAGTGTTTGTTATGTAGTATAGCATAACTTATTTTTCTTTACGATTGGCAGAAAAGAGCCTATTGACCAAACGTTGGTTTTGAGCACTCGTTATACCGATTTTTACGAACGGCGTGGAGACCAAAAGAAATCTGATGTCCAAGTAACGCTAATTGGCCAAAAGAATTGAAAAGAAATGTCCACGGATTGAACGGTGGCCAAAAGAATTGAAAAGAAATGTCCACGAACGGTATTGTGACTCAAAAAATTGTTTCTATTGTCGAATATCAACAACGTTTTATGCCTACGTTGTTTACATTGGCAGATGTGAGAAACGCTGGTCGCATGAGGGTAAAAGTAGACACAGTCGTGTAGTGTAACTTTGGTGGGAAAATTTAGTCGTGAATGGTAACCACAATTCTTTTAAAAAACAAAAGGAAAGCACAAAACTATTTCTTCCTAAAAAAGAACATGGTATGATGAAATAACGAGAACAGAGGTGGTTGTGATATTTCAAAAAAGTAGAAAAAATGGTTCGTTTTATTTTGTGATGGGCTTTTTAATTATGGCTTTATTATTTATTAGTTCTTCGCAAACCTATGAACAACAATCGCAAATAGGACTTTTATCTAAGCTGTTAAAAAACGAACCATTAAAAGAAAATTTGAATGGTATTTCTTTTCTGTATGCTGGTCAAGAGGTAAGTATTCAAGCAAAGGGATATTTTGCTTTTGTTGAATTTTTTATTCGTAAATTTGCTCATTTTGCGACGTATTTTCTTTTAGGAGGAAGCTTTTTTCTAGGTCTCTTAAAAAAAATGAACGCAACGCTTTTGACGGCGTTATTTGCTTGGTTAGCTAGTACAGGTTATGCTGCAATTGATGAATTTCACCAAATGTTGACTGGTGGACGGACGCCTCTTTTTCAAGATGTTATGCTTGATTCATGTGGTGCCTTTGTAGCTGTTGTTTTGTGTTGGCTGGTTATCGGCATCAAGAAGAAACGAATCTTTTAAGAAAAGTTGAATTTTTTAACGAAAAAAGGAATAATAGAGTAGAAGCAAGCAAACGAATTTAAACTGGAGGAAAAAAGAATGTCAGGACATAGTAAATGGAATAATATCCAAGGTAGAAAAAACGCACAAGATGCTAAACGTGGTAAAATTTTTCAAAAATTATCACGAGAAATTTATATTGCGGCTAAAAGTGGTGGACCAAATCCAGAAGATAACCCTAACCTTCGTATGGTGATGGACAAAGCAAAATCTGCCAATATGCCCAATGATAATGTGGAACGTGCCATAAAAAAAGCAACGAGTGCTGGCGAAGGGGAAAACTATGATGAAGTCACTTATGAAGGGTACGGCCCTGGTGGTGTGGCTATCTTAGTGGAAGCTTTAACGGATAATCGTAATCGGACATCCACTAATGTTCGTGTCGCATTTTCCAGAAATGGCGGTAGTCTAGGTGAAACGGGCTCTGTTAGTTATATGTTTGATCGCAAAGGCTACATAGCTATCGAACGCACGGATTTAGACGTGAGTGAAGATGATATGCTCGAGAAAGTTCTAGAAGCCGGTGGAGAAGATTTGTTGACTTCAGAAGCTGTTTTTGAAATTTATACAGCCCCAGAAGATTTCACAGAGGTTCGCGATTTTCTTGAACAAACCTTTACTTTGGCCCAAGCTGAATTGACCATGGTGCCACAAACGACTGTCTCTTTGGAAGAAGATAAGAAAGAACAATTGGATCGTCTTGTTGAAAAACTAGAAGATGACGATGATGTATCAGAAGTCTATACTTCCATTGAAGAATAAAGTGTTTTTTCTTTTTTGAAAGAACAAAAAAATCCTTTGCAGTGGATTTGGATAACTTATCCAGACTCATTGTAAAGGATTTTTCTTTTGTACAAGTAGAAGGGAAAAGTTGTAGTTAATCATATGTTACCATTATAAAATTAAACAGAACGGTGGACATGACCTACATTGATTGTCTTTAACTGAGAATATTCTCTGAGCTAACTTTTGAGTTGTTCTGGAAATCATGCGAAGCTAAATGTGTGAAAGCTATTTTTCGCCCATTGATAGTTTGGTAGATAAAAAAAGTGCAATGTCTAATGACATTGCACTCTTTTCAATTTTTTTAAATCACAATTACAGGAACACCAACTTCAACACTGTTATATAAAGTCTTCATGACTTCAGGTGGTGTATTGACACAGCCGTGGGAACCAACTGTTTTCCAGCGGTCGCCACCATAAGATGTTTGCCAATCGGAATCATGAATGCCGACACCTGTCCAATCGATAGGCATCCAATAATCAACAGGAGAGGAGTAATCTTCTCCTGTTAGAGTCGCATCACGTTCTTTTTTCCAAACGTAAAAGACTCCTTTAGGCGTAGGCGATTTTGGTTTTCCGGAAATAATATCTGTCTCCAATTCGACCTTTCCATCTTTGTAATACCACATGTGTTGATTTTCTAAATCAACTTCAATGTACGTATTATCAAACAGTGGTTGGCTAGGATCAGCGCTACCTTGGACAATCGGTGAACGCGTGAAGTCCTCACCAGACAAGATTGCTTCTGACAAGGCCGCCGCTTCACTTTCTCGATCCATTGTCCAACTTAAAGTCCCTGCAGGCACCTCAACTTCACCTTGTTTGCTACTATTAAATTTGGAAGAATTGGTACTTGTATTATACTTACTTGCTAAATCATTGACATAGTTTTGAACTTTTTCTTGATCTAAAGCTACTTTTTCATCTTTATAACTTAACCAATCAGCAATTGTTTCTGTAGGAATTTGAATCGTTTCGCCATTGATTACGTAAGAAGCGTTGATTTTAGCAAGTTGATTTAAATCGTCCACTTCTTTTTTTAGATTTTCATCATCGGAAGTGATCCTGGGTTCTTTTTTATAGCTCTCTAATTTCACTTCGTCGGAACCAGATAAAAGATTCTCTTTGACATCAGTGGCCACTTGTTTGGTATCTAACTGATCTCCAACAACTTCTTTTTTGACAGAAAAACCGTCTTCGCCCTTTGTAATTGTGGCATTTTCTGTCGGTTTCCGATCTTTATTGAGAGTATCTAACTCTTTTTGCAAGCTTTCCATTTGTTCAGCGAGTATCTCTTCATCAAATACATCGGCTTTTAATGAATGATTTTCTTTTGCTGAAAAACTGGCAATTCCCCATTTCCATTGGTTTTGGCCTTTTTTGATGGCGTTTAATTCATCAGAGAAATCAGTTTGCAAGCCGAAGTCGGATTTTTTATAAGACTTCCATTCGGTGCCGTTTTCTGTAAGAGAAAAGGTTTGAGCATCAAAACGGTCATGTAATTTTTTATTTGCTTGATCAGTTGTTAGTCCACTAACATCGGTTGCTTCAACATAAGTCTTTGGTAAAAAGTGATTGGAATAATAGCTACTACGATAAGCATAACCGCCAAAAAGTGCGAGAAGTACAACTAGTAAGCTACTTAAAAAAATCTTTTTTCCTTTGCTAGTTTTCGACGATGTTTTTTGTTTTGAATGTTTGTCAGACCGCGACATGCTTGATATCAACTCCTAAAAATATTCGAATAATGCCACCATATAATAGCATATTTTCGTGAGAAAACGAATTTTCTGCTTGAAAGCAAGAAATATTTAATATTTTGAGACTTTTTGTGGGGAAAAATCGTGTCTGCTTGGTCAGTCGTTTAAATAAAGCAGACCTGCTTTTAAAAGCAAGTCTGCTTTATTACAAGATTACTTAGATTACCCTTTATTTTTGGCGTCTTCTTCTTCTAATTGTTTAAATGCAGCATCGATAGTTTCTTTTAATTGTTTGGCAGAAGCTTTCATTCGATCTTTTTCACCATCAGTTAATGGAATTTCTATGACTTGTTTGATTCCGCGTGCATTGATGACAGCAGGGGCACCAATATAAATATCGTTTAATCCATATTCACCATCCATATAGACAGAAAGAGGAAGCACGGCATTTTCGTTTCCTAAAATTGCCTTAGTGATTCGTGCCAAAGCAACTGCGATCCCATAAAAAGTGGCACCTTTTTTCTCAATGATCGTATAGGCAGCGTCTCTTACGTTGAAGAATAAATTGACCATTGCTTCTTCATCTACTTCAGGATTGTTTTTGACCCATTCATAAATTTGTAAGCCAGCAACGTTGGCATGAGACCAAACGGGAAACTCTGAATCACCATGTTCTCCTAAAATATAGGCATGGACGTTACGAGTGTCCACGTCAATCAACTGAGCCAGTGCTTGACGAAAACGTGCTGAATCAAGGGAAGTACCGGAGCCAATAACTTTTTCTCTTGGAAAACCTGAGAATTTCCAGGTTGCATAAGTTAAGATATCGACAGGGTTAGCGGCTACTAAAAAGATGCCATTAAAACCGGAAGCAACAACTTGATTTACGACGTCACGATTTATTTTTAAATTTTTGTGGACGAGATCGATTCGTGTTTCCCCAGGCTTTTGAGGAGCTCCGGCTGTGATGACGACGATATCAGCATCATGAGCATCGGCATAATCTGCAGCATAGATTTTTTTAGGCTCAGTAAAAGCTAAGGCATGGGAAAGATCTAAGGCATCTCCTTGCGTTCTGGGTTTATTGATATCAATGATGCCAATTTCTTGGGCAATATTTTGATTGACAAGAGCAAAAGCATAACTAGAGCCGACTGCGCCGTCTCCAATAAGAATTATTTTTTGATGATCTTTTTTTAGTAGTTCTGCGGTCATGGTAAATCCACCCTTCTATTTGTTTTCAAAGTGTTTCTTTCATACCTATGCTATCATTTTCACGAGTATTTGTCATTTGATTTGTGTTAAAATACAACAGCTTTTTTAACTGTTATATTTTTGTAGATAAAAAAGAAATAGATTCGCTCTTTTTGGTCAAGATTGAAAAGATGCGTTTGTTTAAAAATAAGAAAATCTGAAAAAATAGGAACTAGGAAGGAAGAAAAAGTAACAGTGAAAAAAAGTGACTCAGTTGATAGAAAAGATAATAAAATATTAAAAAAACAGCGAGGAGGTCGTTGTTTTCTTCTAACAACCGAACAAATGTGTTATACTAACAAAGAAAATAAAAGACATTCCACAAACTGGGCGATGGTTATTGTCCAGCGTTTTGTGTTTGAAAAAGTTAGATGGAGTATGTGTGATGAAAATGATTGTAGGACTGGGAAATCCCGGTCAAAAGTATTTAGAAACAAAGCATAATGTCGGGTTTATGGTCGTGGATCAATTGGCTGATCATTATCAAAGTAAGTTTAAAAAAAATACCTTTGAGGCTGAAGTCGCTGATTTTTTTGTAAACGGTGAAAAGATTCTGTTAGTTAAGCCTCAAACCTTTATGAATGACTCAGGTCGAGCAGTTGGCCCTTTAATGACCTATTTTGGTATTTATCCAGAAGAGCTCGTAGTGATTCAAGATGATTTGGATCTTGAATTAGGAAAAATTCGCTTGCGCCAAAAAGGGAGTGCTGGTGGTCATAACGGGCTAAAAAGTATTATTTCCTCTATAGGAACCAATGAATTTAAACGTATTAAAATTGGTATTGGTCATCCTCAAAAAGGAACAGTGGTCCATCACGTTCTTCAATCGTTTGCTAAAAAGGATCAACAAACAATTGATAACAGTTTATCAAAAGCTTGCGATGCCGCTGTCGACTATATTGAGAACAATAATTTTATGAAGACAATGAATGCCTTTAACTAAAAATAAAACAAATAGAAATAATTTTTGTTAGGAGAATTTGAATGGATTTAATTGGTTTATTAAACCAAACTTCCTTGATTCAACAATGGCATCAAGGAATTAAAAATAATTATCAAAAGCAATTGCTGACCGGATTATCCGGTTCTGCTAAAACCTTAGCGATTGTTGGGACCTATCAAAAGTTGCAGCAACCAATAATTGTAGTGACGGCTAATTTATATTATGCCAACCAATTAGCAGAAGATTTAAAAAATTTGGAAGAAGAAGTTCATGTTTTTCCAGTAGATGAAGTTACCTCTGCTGAAATGGCCTTTGCCTCACCAGAAGCAAAAACGCAACGGATTGCCGCTTTAAATGCCATCAGTCAAGGTAAAGCGGGTATTTATGTCTTGCCAGTTGCGGCTTTAAGAAAATATTTACCTGAAGTTCAGACTTGGAAAGATTATCATTTTGATTGGAAAATTCAAGATGAAATCGACTTAGAAAAGGTGGTCCAACAACTCGTCTTAATGGGGTATGAGCGACAACAAATGATCACAAAGCCTGGCGAATTCAGTTTGCGAGGTAGCATCTTGGATATTTATCCTTTAGATACAGAAAACCCTGTTCGTATTGAACTTTTCGATGTTGAAATCGATTCAATGCGACTCTTTGATGTGGAAACACAGCGCTCTGTCCGCTCGTTAGAAGAAATTTCTATTTCTCCCAATACCGAAATGGTTTTTTCTCAAAAAAACTTGGAAAAAGCGAGTCAACAGTTGCAAAAATTGTTGGATAAACGTCTATCAGTCACCTCTGAAACGACCGATAAAAACTTTTTGTCTGATTATTTTGGTCAAATCATTTCAGAATGGAAACAAGGACAGCCTACTGAAAATGCACAATGGTATTCAGGGCTTTTATACCAAGAAAAAACGACGATTGCTGATTATTTTCCACAAAATAGTCTGCTGATCGTTGATGATTTCGCCCGAATTATGGAAACCAATCGTGAAATCGAAGAAGAAGAAGGAGAATGGCAAACACAAAAAATTGCCGAACTACGAGTGTTTTCTGAACAGTCCTTTGGGAAAGACATTCATCGCTTTTTTCAAGAAAACGATTATTTGACGACTTTTTTCTCGTTATTTCAAAGAGGAATGGGAAATTTACGTTTTCAAGCCGTTCATAATTTTCAATATCGTCCGATGCAACAATTCTTTGGTCAAATGGGACTATTAAAAGCAGAAATGGACCGCTGGAACAAACAAAATCAGACAGTGGTCTTTCTAGTCAATGACCAAGAACGCATCAAAAAGTTGGCTCAAGATTTCCGAGATTTTGATATCTATGCCGTAGAAACATCCGTTGATAAAATCTTAGTTGGCAAGTCACAAATTGTTTCTATGGATTTGATGAGTGGCTTTGAATTGCCGCAAGACCAAGTCGTCATTGTTACAGAAAAAGAAATTTTCCAAAAGGTCAAGAAAAAAAGAGCCCGACGTCAAACTGTCAATAATGCGGAGCGCTTGAAAAGTTATAATGAGTTAAAACCTGGAGATTATGTCGTTCATGCCAATCATGGGATTGGTAAATATATCGGCATGCAGACCATGGAAATCGATGGCGTCCATCAAGATTATATGACGATTTTATATAAAAGTGATGATAAGCTGTTCATTCCAGTTACACAATTAAATTTGATTCAAAAATATGTTGCTTCTGAATCGAAAACGCCTAAGATTAATAAATTGGGTGGTAGTGAATGGGCGAAGACAAAGAAAAAAGTCTCTACAAAAATTGAAGATATCGCAGATGATTTGATTCAACTATATGCCAAAAGAGAAGCAGAAAAAGGCTATGCTTTTGAACCAGATGATGCCTATCAAAAAGAGTTTGAAGATGCTTTTTCTTATACAGAGACACAAGATCAATTACGAAGCACGGTAGAAATCAAAAAAGACATGGAAAAATCACGACCAATGGATCGCCTATTAGTAGGAGATGTTGGCTTTGGGAAGACAGAAGTTGCTTTACGAGCTGCTTTTAAAGCCATTCGTGAAAATAAACAGGTTGCTATTTTGGTTCCGACCACTATTTTGGCACAACAACATTACGAAACTATGATTGACCGTTTTGAAGGCTTCCCTGTAAACGTCGGAATGTTGAGTCGTTTCCGCACCAAACGCGAACAAAATGAAACGATCAATCAATTGAAAAAAGGGCAAGTCGATATTGTTGTCGGTACCCATCGGTTGTTATCTAAAGACATTGAATTTTTCGATCTTGGCTTGTTAGTCATTGATGAAGAACAACGATTTGGGGTCAAACATAAAGAACGACTGAAACAATTACGCTCGCAAGTCGATGTTTTAACCCTTACAGCAACACCTATTCCACGGACTTTGCATATGTCGATGTTAGGAGTCAGAGATCTATCGGTGATTGAAACACCACCAGAAAATCGTTATCCAATTCAAACCTATGTCATGGAAAAAAATCCTGGGGCAGTGCGTGAGGCCATTTTACGGGAAATGGCTCGTGGCGGCCAAGTTTTCTATCTATATAATCGTGTCCAAACCATTGAGCAAAAAGTTGCGGAGCTTCAGGTCTTGGTTCCAGATGCACGTATTGGCATCGCTCATGGGCAGATGACGGAGATTCAGCTAGAAAATACCTTGTATGATTTTATTGAGGGACAATACGATATCTTAGTAACCACGACTATCATTGAAACGGGGGTCGATATCCCCAATGCCAATACGTTGTTTGTCGAAAATGCGGATTATATGGGTTTATCAACACTCTATCAGTTAAGAGGACGGGTTGGAAGAACCAATCGGGTGGCCTATGCTTATTTCATGTATGAACCACAAAAGATTTTAAATGAAGTAAGCGAGAAACGGCTGCAAGCAATTAAAGACTTCACTGAACTCGGTTCGGGCTTTAAAATAGCGATGCGCGACTTATCGATACGCGGTGCTGGAAATCTATTAGGCGCACAACAACACGGCTTTATCAACTCGGTCGGTTTTGATATGTATTCTCAAATGTTAGAAGAAGCCGTCTCACGTAAGCAAGGAAAAAATACGCAAGTTGAAAAAACTTCTGTGGAAATTGACTTAGGATTAGATGCCTATCTACCAACGACTTATATTTCTGATGAACGGCAGAAAATTGAAATTTATAAACGAATCCGTGAATTAGAAAGTGTAGAAAGTTTGGATGAATTACAAGAGGATTTACTTGATCGCTTTGGGGAATATCCTGATGAAGTTGCTCATTTATTAGTGATTGGTGAAATTAAGATGAATGGAGATCGGGCATTGCTTGAAACGATTCGCAAACAAAAAAATATCATCCAGTTTACTCTAAGTAAAGGTGGCACGAAAGCTTATACGGTTGAGAAATTATTTGAGGCTTTAACTGTTACAAAATTAAAAGCTACATTGGGTGTTGAAAAAGAGCAAATGCAAATTAAATTAACGATACCTGCCACTATGAAAGAGATGGTTTGGCTACAAGAAATTCAAGCGTTTGTCAAAGCGCTACGTGAAGAACGTTACCAAGAAAAATTACAAACCAAAAAACACGCTTAAAAGTTCTAGTCGCAGATTGGGAGGACCCTTATGGCAAAAAATCAGTGGAAAAACCTGATGCAAGGAGCTGTGGTTTTAACGCTTGCTGCTTTTATAACCAAATTACTCAGTGCTGTATACCGCGTTCCTTTTCAAAACTTGGTCGGCGATGAAGGTTTTTATGTCTATCAACAAATTTACCCGATTTATGGGATAGCGATGACTTTAGCCATGTCTGGGCTTCCTCAATTTATATCCAAATTGGTAGCAGAAAAAAAACAACCGAAAGAACAAGAAGCGCTCTTGGCCGAAACCTTTCCTTTGGTTGCTTGGCTGTCGCTTCTTTTGTGGGCAGTGACCTTTTTCTTTAGCAGTCCAATTGCTAAAATGATGGGAAATTCTCAGTTAAAGCCACTGCTCCAAGTCGTCTCTTTTACCTTTTTGTTGGTACCTCCTTTGTCTTTTTATCGAGGCAATTTTCAAGGTAATTTTTTAATGGCACCGACTGCTATATCACAAGTCGTGGAACAATTTATACGTGTTGGTGTGATCTTAGGTGCAGCAGTTTACTTTAAATATTCTACGCTTTCAATCTATGGAGTCGGGATGTTAGCAATGGCAGGTGCTGTCATAGGAGGCTTTTTTGCCTGCTTGGTTTTATTTCATTATGACCGTAGAATATACGGAGGTAGGCATCGATACCGTCAGTTAAACAACCCACTACTTTTGAATAAATCAATTCGCCAACGTCTTTTGATTGAAGGCGGACTATTGACGATCTATAGTGGATTATTGATACTGTTCCAGCTTGTTGATTCTTTTTTAGTGGTCAACTCACTACATGCAGCAGGAACTTCTTTGATTGAATCACGGCTAGCCAAAGGAGTCTTTGATCGAGGACAGCCTTTGGTACAACTGGGCTTGGTTGTAGCGACTTCAATGACAGCAAGCTTCTTACCTGGTTTGACACAAGCCTTTGTAGAAAAAAACAAAAAGAATTTTATCGCTTCAGCTAAGCTCTATTTGCGCTTTTCAACTGCCATAGCATTTGCTGCTACTGGTGGTCTAGCCGTTTTGTTACCGTTAATCAATTTTGCTTTGTTCAAAGATCGTGCAGGGTTGGTGCCCTTGACATTGTTCGTCTTGTCAATTGCAATAATGGCTGTCATCCAAGCCTATCAAAGCATTGCTCAAAGCCAAAACCGACTAAAAAGTTCTTTACGAGCAGCTGGGTTGGGAATTATAATAAAAATAGGAACCACGGGGATATTGACTCGAATGTGTGGTACAGTAGGAACAAGCATTTCAACGTTAGTAGGACTAATGACGGTTCTGATTTTTTTAGTCAAACAAGAAGATTCAGAAATCAACCATTATTGGCGACAAAATCATTTTGGAATAAAACTGCTTTTTTGTACCGGAACGATGGTCTTTGTGGTAGTCGCAATGGTTACTTTGATTAAAATGATGTTGCCTTTTGAAATTCAACGTATCACAGCTTTTGTTTTAAGCTTATTTGGGGTTGCAGTTGGGGCAATCACCTTTATTGTTATGGCTATTCGTACCCAACTTTTGACCATACGCGAATGGTTATTGATTCCAATGGGAAATAAAATCTTGCGCTTCAAAATAAAAAATAGAAAGGAAATTTAAACATGCGTTTAGATAAATTTTTAAAAGTATCACGTATCATTAAAAGACGACCTGTCGCCAAAGAAGTGGCGGATAAAGGACGTTGTCAAATCAATGGAAAATTGGCAAAATCTAGCAGCAATCTTGTCGTAGGCGACATTTTACGGATTCAATTTGGAAATCGCGTATTGGAAGTACAAATTAATGAATTAAAAGAAACTGTACGAAAAGAAGAAGCGGCCCAGTTATATACCGTTCTTTCTGATACAAAAAATGAATAATCCGAAAAAAAGAGGCAACAAGTTTTGTTAAAGGTCAATTAGGATAACAAAACGTCTTGTTTCCTCAATAGTTTCAGTCTGCCAAGCTTTTGTAATTCATATTGGCTCCTCTTTAGGGGCTGCTAATAGTTAAAAACTTGAAAGCCGTGAGATGACGGTTTACGGTGGTTTCACAGGTGACTTTAAAAAGCTAATATTCAAGTGAAGTGTCTTGTTTGATTGTGAATTGTAACTATATTGTTGAGACTTGCTATATTTATTGTGGCTTATTGATGACAAGCGGACTTTAAATTGGTATAATAAAAAAGACAACCTTTCAGGACAGGAGCGGATGATTTTGAGCAAAAAAAAGCCGGACAATATCGAAGTACTAGAGACTGAGTATGCTAAAAAACAATACGCTGAGTATGCCAACCAACAAAAACAAATCGTCTATCGTCGCCGCCGTTTAGCTGTGGTCTTTTCACTAGCTGCTATTTTGTTTATCAGTCTAGGGGTCTCCTTGTTTAATGATTATTTACGCCTAGAAAGTTTAAAAGATTATAAACAAGAAACTGTTGTCACACAAAAGGAAACAGCAGCTCAAAAAGCTCAATTGCAACAAACAGTGGATCTGCTTAAAGATGAAGACTATGTTGCTAAAGTAGCACGTAGTAGGTATCTTTATTCAAAAAAAGATGAGTTGGTCTTTCCACTTCCTGAAAATGAAAAAGAAGTCACGTCGGAAAAATCGACTTCTGATGCCTCTTCGAAATCAGATAAAACCGACGATACTGGTCAATAAATTTGGTAAAAACTGTCAAACAGACAGGAAATATATATAGGTAAAAATATAGGAGGAACGTTTTTTATATGTCGATCGAAGTTGGAGAAAAAGTAAAGGGAAAAGTGTCAGGAATCACAAATTTTGGAGCATTTATCGATTTAGGTGGGGGAAAAACTGGGCTCGTTCATATCAGTGAAATATCTGATGGTTTTGTAAAAGATATCAATGATGTCTTGAAAAAAGGGGATGAAGTAACAGTTTTGGTTACTTCAGTTGGCAATGATGGCAAAATTGGATTGTCGATTCGAAAAGCACAAGATAAGCCAAAAGAAGAAAAAAGAGAATTTGTCAAAAAAGAACACCATCGTCCTACTCAAAAAAACACCTCCTTTTCGAAAAACAAAAACACAGGGAGTAATAAACAAGACTTCGATTCGTTAATGAATTCATTTTTAAAAGACAGTGACGATCGGTTATCTTCTTTACGTCGCAACACTGAAGGTAAACGAGGCGGACGAGGCGGACGTCGCAATTAAAGCTACGAACAGGTTGGAACTTCTTTTGTTAGAAGAAGGGCTCTAACCTGTTCTCGTTTTAAGCAAGTAATAAAATTTGAGACGTTTGCTAACTAGCATGTAAAAGGAGCCACTTGCAATCATGGATCAGTTGACTTCAGAAGTTGCTACAGTAATTAAAGACAAAAAACTATGGAATAAAACCGAGCCTGTCCTAGTGGCTGTTTCGACGGGGGTCGATTCTATGGTTTTATTACATCTTTTAAAAGAAATTCAACCCCAAGGAATGCTGGGCGTGGTACATGTTAATCATAATTTGCGATCAGTTTCTGATTCAGAAGCGCTTTTTCTTAAAGAATATTGCGAAGAGAAATGCTTACCATTTTACCAAACCAAGTGGCAAGAACCTGTTTCTATTGGGGTGGAGCAAGCGGCGCGTGAGTTTCGTTATCATTTTTTTAAAGAAACAATGAACGATTATGGTTATCCTGTCTTGGTGACTGCCCATCATCAAGATGATCAAATGGAAACGATGTTGATGAAAATTATTCGGACCGGTTCTTTAGATAGTGCTGCTGGCATTCGTTTCACCCAGCCTTTTCAAGGAGTCGGGCGATTGGTACGACCTCTATTAGGTGTTTCTAAAAAACGATTACTAGCCTATAGTCAAAAATATGAAATTCCCTATTTTGAAGATGAAACCAATCAGTCTTTGGCTATGCAACGAAATCGCTTGAGGCATCAGGTCATCCCGCAATTAAAAAAAGAAAACCCGCGCGTAGGAGAGCATTTCCAACACTTGTCAGAAGAATTGTTATTGGCCCAAGAGCTTATATCTGAAAAACAAAAAGTGTGGTATGACAGTTATGTAGTGGAAGAAAGCAATCAATTAAGCGTTAATATTTCTGATTACCAGAAGCTTTCTGAAGCCGGTCAATATTTTTTTATTCAAAAAATTGCCCAAGTGGTGTTAGAAAACTATCAATTAGTGATTTCAAAAAAACAGCAAAAAGAAGTACATGAGCTTTTAGAAAAAGGAGTCGCACAATGGTCGATTGATTTGGGAAAGGATTGGCAATTTGAAAAAGAATACACGCAATTATATTTTCGTAAAAGAAGAGATTCTTTGCCTGAAGTTGTGATGCCGCTTTTTCTGAACCAACCAAAATATTTGTCTGAACATGAATGGATAGGTCTTTTTTCAGTCGGAAAAGAAGAAATTCCAGAAAAAGTCAAACTTTGGTCAGAGTATCGCCAAAGTTTAACGGTACACTTTCCTGAGAAGGTTTGGCTACGGCGCCGTAAAGCCGGTGATCGTATCAAACTTACTGAAAAAATGACCAAAAAGGTATCAAGACTTTTTATCGATCGCAAACTATCTCATGAAAAGCGTGAAAAAGCTTGGATTTTAGAAGACGGGCAAGGCCAAATTTTAGGGGTTTTACCGCATGCTTTTTCTTATTTGAGTATTGCAAAAGAAACTGATAGAATACACTACGTACTTCTTTATAAATACCAGGAGTAAAAAATGGAAGGAGAAACTTATGTTAGAAAAAGATATTGAAAAAGTCTTGATTACACGTGAAGAAATTTTACATCGCTGTAAAGAGTTAGGAGCAGAACTGACAGAAGTTTATAAAGATAAGAATCCTTTAGTTGTTGGAGTTTTAAAAGGTGCCGTTCCCTTTATGGCAGATATCGTAAGAGAAATCGATGGGTATTTAGAACTGGACTTTATGGATGTCTCGAGCTACGGGAGTGCGACCGTATCATCTGGAGAAGTAAAAATATTAAAAGATTTAGACACAAATGTAGAAGGACGAGACATGCTGATTGTTGAAGATATTATTGATAGCGGTCGTACACTGGCTTATTTGGTCGACTTATTCAAATATCGAAAAGCTCGGTCGGTAAAAATCGTCACTCTGCTTGATAAACCAGAAGGCAGAGTCGTTGATATCTATGCAGATTATGTAGGTTTTGATGTGCCGAAGGAATTTGTGGTGGGGTACGGCTTGGATTATGCCGAGCAATATCGTAACTTACCATATGTCGGAGTTTTAAAACCTAGTGTTTATGAGTCAAAAGATTGACTCTTTATAAAAGAAGTGTGGTACAATACAATGGTCAAAATAAGACAAATTAGTAAGGAGGGCCCGCATGAAGAAAAAAAATAATAATAATAGTTCCTTTAAAAACACCCTATATTATGTGCTTGTTATCTTAGCAATGGTCATGGTTGTTTATTTCTTCTTAGGCAGAGGCGGAGAACAAACGCCAGAAATACAGTATTCAACGTTTACAGAACAATTAGAAGACGGAAAAATTGAAAAATTTTCTGTTCAACCAGGAAATGGTGTCTATCAAATCAGTGGGACCTATAAAGAGGCGCAAACAATCAGCAATAACAGCGGATTGTCTGTTTTAGGCTCTACTCAATCGCAAACCCAATCGTTTACGACGGTCGTATTGCCCAATGATTCGACACTAAATGAGATTACCAATTTAGCCAGTGACAACAATGTCCATCTAAATATTAAAGAAGAATCTAGCAGTGGTATGTGGATTTCATTATTGATTAGTTTCTTACCACTTATTTTCATGTTCTTCCTTTTATACATGATGATGGGACAACAAGGCGGCGGTGGCGGCGGCCGTGGTGGCGGCAACGTAATGAACTTTGGAAAATCAAAAGCCAAAGAAGCTGACAAGAAAGCCAATCGCGTGCGTTTTTCTGATGTTGCAGGAGCAGAAGAAGAAAAACAAGAATTAGTAGAAGTTGTGGAATTTTTGAAAGATCCCAGACGTTTTGCGGATTTGGGGGCACGGATACCAGCAGGTGTTCTTTTAGAAGGACCTCCAGGAACCGGTAAAACATTACTTGCAAAAGCAGTCGCTGGAGAAGCCGGTGTACCTTTTTATTCGATTTCAGGTTCAGACTTTGTAGAAATGTTTGTCGGTGTTGGTGCTAGCCGTGTCCGTGATTTATTTGAAACGGCCAAAAAGAATGCACCAGCTATCATTTTCATTGATGAAATCGATGCTGTCGGTCGCCAACGTGGTGCTGGCATGGGTGGTGGTCACGACGAACGTGAACAAACGTTGAATCAATTACTCGTTGAATTAGATGGGTTTGACGGAAATGAAGGTGTCATTGTCATTGCCGCAACCAACCGCTCCGATGTGTTAGACCCAGCGCTCCTACGTCCGGGTCGTTTTGACCGTCAAATTTTAGTAGGGCGACCAGATGTCAAAGGACGAGAAGCGATTCTACGTGTTCATGCGAAAAACAAACCGTTATCTAATGATGTCGATTTGAAAGTTGTGGCACAACAAACGCCTGGCTTTGCAGGTGCTGATTTAGAAAATGTGTTAAATGAAGCAGCTCTTGTTGCAGCAAGAC
>DXDB01000038.1 GCA_019115705.1 Candidatus Tetragenococcus pullicola
GCACACAAAGCAACCATGCCGGCTAAAAAGATCATTCCTTTTGGAAATTCTTTGGCAGGATTTTTCGTATTATTGACATAAGGGGAGATTTTTTCACAGCCACCAACTGCAAAAACCAACATGGAAATTGTAGTCAAATAAGAAAAATCAAATTTAGGAATATAAGTAGAAATAGCAGTCATATTTGGTGTTGCCACCTTCGCACCTGTCATAGCTGGTGCGGATACAGCTAATAAAATAAATAAGATTGACATCACAAACATCGCTGTTCCTGCAACATTTCCAATCATCTTCAAGGTTGTTAATCCTTTTGAAGCAATCCATAAGAAAAATAGAAAAATGGCCAAACAAATCAAGGAAACTTCCATTGAACTTACCGTATCAACAAAAGAACCATTTCCTCGAAATAACCAACTCAATGATACCAAAATTCCTTGAGGCTTTTGGGCCAAATAAGGCACATGAACTACCCAATACGTCCAAGCAGCAAAAAAGGCCAACTTCTTTGTTGAGGTTTCTTTGATCCAGGAAGAAACACCACCACTTGATTCTTTAAATGTCGACCCTAATTGACCAACGCTTAAGGCATAAGGTACAAAATATAAGGCCATAATCAATACCCAAGAAACGATAACAGTCAAGCCTTGTTGTGCATAATTGTTGACGACATTTCCCAATCCCCAGACTGAGACAAATGCCATGAGTGCGATATTATACCATCGCAATTGTTTTTCGTTCATTTTTTTCTCCTTTATACATAAAATTTCAGACAGGCCAAAAATACGAATAGAGGAATCTAACAACGGTAAAAATCACTTTGAAAAATAAAAAAGCTGTCCACAAAGCCCCAGTTCTCTTCATCATTTATTTTCCAAGATGTCAGAATATCTATTTTTTGCGCCTCATTTTAGGATAAAGGGGAATAATTCTTAAGTCAATAGAAATTGCCATTGAAATTTTAAATGAAATTCAAAAATAAAAAAAGAACGCAACTCATTTTATCCTTGACATGAGTCGCGTTCAATTATCGAACTTGATTTAAATATATTGAGCTAAAACTTCTTGCAATTGTTCTTTGGGATGAAAGCCTACCAATGTATCAACGACTTGTCCATCTTTTTTCACTAATAACGTGGGAATACTCATCACACCAAATTTACTGGCTGTTTCTGGATTTTCATCCACATCCAATTTAGTAAAGGATACTTTATCGCCTAATTCATCGGCTAATTGCTCAATGACGGGTGCTTGCATTTTACACGGGCCACACCAAGTTGCCCAAAAATCAGTGATTGTTACCCCTTTGTTCGTATCTTCTTCAAATGTTTGATCTGTTGTTACTTTTACACTCATTTTACATTCCCCTCTCGTCTTTTTTTAAAGCTGCTACAATAGCTTCTTCCATGTTTTCTGGTTTGGTTGTTGGTTTGAACCGTTCGATCAATTGTCCATCACGTCCTACTAGAAACTTGGTAAAGTTCCAAGTAATTCGTCCTTGTCCAGAGGCATCTTTTAAATAGGTAAACAGAGGATCTTCTTCTTTACCATTGACTCTTACCCGTTTAGTCATCGGAAAAGTGACCCCATAATGGACTTGACAATAATCTTCGGTTTCACTATCTTCCTTTAATTCTTGATGAAACTGATTAGATGGCAAACCTAAAACGACAAAATCTTGGGCTTTATATTTTTGATAAAAAGCTTCCAACGTTTCTAACTGGGGCGCCAATCCACATTTACTAGCCGTATTAACGATGACGACTACTTTTCCTTTATAATCGTTTAAATCTAAGGTATCCCCATTCATTTCTGTTTCTTTAAAATCATAAATAGTTTTCATTTAAAGTCCTTCTTTCCAAAAAACTTACTCTGCATCCAATTCCAAATAATTTTTCAATGCTTGGTTTAACTGGTGATGATCTGCCAACATCCGGTGGTAGGTTTCAGGAGATAGACCATTCATTGAATCTACCACACAGTTTTCTAAACTTTGCTCAATTGCTAATTTTTGAGCACGTCCTTTTTCTGTCAACTGTACTTGCAATTGCCGTTGGTCATCTTTACCTCGACAACGCGACAACCACCCCGCTGTTTCCAATCGTTTTAACAATGGCGTCAAAGTATTACTGGCTAAGTCTAACTTTTTGGATAAATCATTTAACGTGCTACATTCTTCTTCCCATAAAGCAAGTAGGACAATATATTGCGTATACGTTAAATGATAAGGTTCTAAGGCTTTTTGATAAAATTTAGTAAACAAACGGCTAGTGTTATAAATTGAGAAACATAACTGGTCAGCCAACTTGATATCTGTTATTTTTTCCATTTAAATTCACCGACTTTTTTAAGAATTTGAAACACCAGTCTTTGCTTCTAATTCGGTAATATAGTGATAGGCATTTTGACCGGCAATCCCACCGTCATTAGTTGCCGTAACAACTTGGCGAAGGTCTTTTTTACGAACATCGCCAGCCGCAAAAATACCGGGAATACTCGTTTCCATCTTCTCATCGGTTAAAAACCACCCTTTTTCATCGGTGATACCCAGCTCACGAAAAGGCTCACTCATCGGTTCAATGCCTACATAAATAAAGACACCAGAAGCATTGATTTCAAAAGGTTCTTTGGTCTTTTTATTCATTCCTTTAACTGACGTGATCTTATTGCCATCACCAACAATTTCTTGGACATTACTATCCCATACAAATTCGATTTTTTCATTTGAAAAGGCCCGTTCTTGCAAGATTTGTTGCGCCCGTAATTGGTCACGACGATGGATGATCGTTACCTTATCAACTAAACGAGTCAGGTATTCTCCTTCTTCAACGGCCGAATCTCCACCGCCAATCACAACAACTTCTTTATTTTTAAAAAAGGCGCCATCACAAACGGCACAATTAGAAACACCTCGACCGCGATATTCTTCTTCTCCCGGGATTTGTAATTGACGATAACTAGAGCCAGTGGCGATAATGATCGCTTTGGTTTCATAATCATCCGCATCCGTCTCAATCGTTTTATAATCTCCATGATCGGTGACTTTTTTAACCGTTCCATAACCAAAATCAGCACCAAATTGCACCGAAGAATCATACATTTCTTGCGATAACTCAGGACCTAAAATAGATTTAAACCCAGGGTAATTTTCAATTTCAGCGGTATTGTTCATTTGACCGCCATAAATGCCACGATCCAACAGCATAACAGATAAATTTGCCCGAGAAGCATATAAAGCCGCCGACATCCCAGCAGGACCGGCACCAATTACTACTACATCATATTTTTTCAATGTCATTCAAACACTTCCTTATTTTCAATCGCACGCGATTGATTCACTAGTTTTATCATACCCTCCTTTAATAAAAGCTGCAAGTATTTTGTTTAAGTCTTTCCTTCTCCCTTAAAACTCCATCAACCTTCTAATGGTCACAGTTGACTTCGTGGACATTTCTTTTCAATTCTTTTGGCCACGATTGTCTTCGTGGACATTTCTTTTCAATTCTTTTGGCCACGATTGCCTTCGTGGACATTTCTTTTCGATTTTTTTGGCCACGGTTGCCTTCGTGGACATTTCTTTTCGATTCTTTTGGCCACGGTTGCCTTCGTGGACATTTCTTTTCGATTCTTTTGGCCACGGTTGCGTTCGTGGACATTTCTTTTCGATTCTTTTGACCACGATTGATCTGTCCTTTTATTCCATTAAAAAGAGCCCCCTCTCTTACGTTTTCTTTAAGAAAGGGGGAAGCATTTGTTTATTTGTCTGACTCTTTTCTTATAGCTTTGATTTCACTCGATTGACGATACCTTTTACAGGCGTTGTCCCAGGATTGAT
>DXDB01000039.1 GCA_019115705.1 Candidatus Tetragenococcus pullicola
TATTTTATTCATTGTAGAACACCCCTTGGTTAGTTTGACTTTACACTTACTATCATACCACTTTGGGGTGTTCTTTTGTGTATTTTTTACTGCTAAATCCCATATATATCAAGGCTTTACCCTTGTTTTTGGTGTTTCAAGTTTTAGTTAAAAAATTAAAAAAACAATAAAATGGAAACTATCTTAAATATACTTTCCATTTTATTTAAGCAAAATAGCCTATTTCAATTAAATGAGATAGGTTATTTTGTGCAGTTCAAGATAACTAACAATAAAAAAGAATAGAAAATTTTAGATAAATGAAATATTTTGTTTAATTTGACACTATTCTTATAGAATGTACCTATAAATTGGCATATTCTATAAATAATTACAATAAAAATGAGCTTTTAAAATCAAACTAATGACAATTTTGGCCGATTTTTTGATTTGATAATTGCAATATTAATAATGAAAAACGGTTACAATGTTTAATAAGGAGAGAATGAAATGAGATTTGATGCTGAAAACGTGGACAAAGTATTGATTGAAGACGATTTTGTAGTCGCACATAAAGCTGATAGAGTGCATTTTATGGACAAGCCACATTTTCATGATGGTTTTGAGATTCATTTTACATTAACAAATGGTACTGTATATCAAATAGACGAACGGAAATTTGAAGCGGATGCTGGCTCAATTGCACTATTTAGTTCTGAGGAAGTTCATAGAGTATCAATTGATCGGAGTCGTTTGTATGAGCGTTATTTTCTATTATTTCGACCACGGTTTATTCAAGGAATTACCATTAACTATCCCGCAATACTTGATATTTTTTCAAAAAATCGTAAACGAGATTGTCTAGAACTGACTTCAAGTCAGCAAGCAACTTTTATTCGCTTATATGATGAATTAATAGAAATTAATGATAAACGTGAAGAAGAGTTAAATAACTTGCTTCTAGAATTAAAATTAGGTGAAATTCTTGTATTGCTAAATCAACTTTTTGATGGCGATGATAAAATGCATCAACCTATTTCATATGAGCATTCCCAACTTATTTCTGAAATTGTTAATTTTATAAAAAGTAATTATGCAGATGAAATTACACTAGATAGTTTGGCTGAACGGTTTTTTGTTAGTAAGTCAACTATTATTCGATCTTTTAAGGATGTCATGGGAATGACTCCAACTCAGTATTTGATTTATACGCGAATTATGGAATCACGAAAGTTTTTGAGCAAAGGTTTTTCTGTAAAGGAAGTAGCGGCTAAAATTGGTTACAAGGATGAATCAAGTTTTATTAAAAAGTTTAAGGAGATTCAAGGAGAATCACCTAAGCAATATTCATTAAAGATAGGAGTTCAAAGAAATGGTTGATGAAGTAACAAAAAACATAGAGATGGTCAGTAAACGTTTGGTCCATTTTGAAGAAGCTATCCCAAAAGAGCAATTTACTAATGTTCCCGAAAAAGAAGCAGAAGAAAAAGGTTTTTTTCTAAGAGATTTTGGTATGAATCAATGGGATTGGCCTCAAGGAGTAGGGATTTTTGGACTTCATTTAGAAGGCGAGAAAAACAATACTTTTATTAAGAAATGGGCAGATTCGGAAATTGAAAAAGGATTGCCTACAAAGAATATCAATACAATCTGTCCTATGTTAACTTTGATGGACTTTCCTGAGTATGAAGATTTAGCTTTGGAATGGATGGAATGGGTAGAAAACGAATGCCCTCGTACCAAAGAGAATGGACTGGAACATATTACATCTGGAAAAGATAAATTTTCAGTAAAGGAAAATCCTGAACAAATATGGGTAGATACTTTATTTATGACCATATTATTTATGGCAAAGATGGGCGTCAAGTACGACAACAAAAATTGGAGAGAAGATGCTTTGTACCAAGTGTTACTTCATTCAAAATACCTTTTAGATAGAGAAACTGGACTGTTTTATCACGGTTGGGAATTTGGTGAGAGAGGGAACTTTAATGGGGTCTTTTGGTGTCGAGGGAATAGTTGGTTTACTGTTGGTTTACCATTGTTTTTGAGCATTATGCAAGATTACATTTCAGCGCCAATCAAAAATCATCTACAAAATCTATATAATAATCAAGTTTTTGCCATCTTAAAATTAAAAGAACCAGGGAAATTATGGCACACAGTGTTAGATGATTCCGAATCTTATATAGAAACATCCGGATCAGCAGGCATTCTTGCAGGTATTATTTTAGGGGTTAAATTAGGTATGTTAGACAATATCATTTCTAAAGAAAAAATTACGCAATGGATTAGAGAACTGGAAGAAGAAATTGATGAGACAGGCGTTGTGCAAAATGTTTCTGCGGGAACCCCAATTAGTGAGGAAAAAGAGAATTATAAAGAAATTATCAAAATTCCTATGGTTTATGGTCAATCTATGATGTTACTAGCTCTGACAGCTTACCGTAATTATGCTTGCGGAGGAAACATTCAATGATGAGCTTTGTCTACATTCTGCCAGCTCTAGGTTGGGGTTTGATGCCCGTTATATCAAAAAAGATAGGTGGAAAGCCTCAAGAGCAGTTACTAGGAACAACTTTGGCCGCGTTACTTGTAGCAATTTGTATCAATATATTTGGTTCGATTCATTATAATTTGAAAGGAGTTGTCGTGTCATTTATTTCCGGCCTTTTTTGGGCAACAGGCCAGTTTTTGCAATTTAAAGCATTGGAGAAAGAAGAAGTTTCACGTGTTATGCCTTTTTCAAATGGAACTCAACTTATTTTTACAACATTAGCCTCTGGAATTGTTTTACAAGAATGGATTGGGATTAAGCAAGCAAGTATTTCTGTCTTGATGTTACTGATTGTTATTCTTTCTATTCAACTATTAACTCATAAAGAAAATATGGAAACTAAAAATTTAGAAGGTACAACGATGTTGATGGTCATTAAATCTTCTTTATGTTTGATGGGTTATGCAACAATAACAAGTTTCTTTCATATCTCAGGAATGGCCATTTTCTTACCTCAAGCAATGGGTATGTGTTTGGGTGCGTTAGTTATTTTGTCTCTAAAAAAAGAAAGTTTGTCAAAAGAAAGAGTCGCATATAATCTTTTGACAGGGTGTTCATGGAGCATTGCAAATCTTTCTTTGTTCTATACAGCAAGTGAGTTGGGTATGGGACTTAGTTATACGATATCTCAACTTTGTATTTTTGTTTCAGTGATTGGAGGGATGTTTTTTTTAAAGGAAAAGAAGAGCACCATGGAGATCAGGCGGATTGGATTTGGAGTTGTTTTGTTTTTTAGTGCGATTTTAGTATTAAGTTATTTTAAATAATGGAGGAAATTCAGATGAAAAAAATTTTATGGAAAATGGCTCTAGGATTGACTACTTTGGCAACACTTGCTGGTTGTGGATCTGGAGGAGATTCGGCAGATACAGTCACATTATTTGTTTCTGGTGATGCATCCGAAGGTGGCGCTTATTCAAAAATGGCCGAAAAGTATGAGGAAGAAACAGGAGTTAAAGTCGAAGTAACAGATGTTCCCTATGCAGATCTTGAAACGAAAATAACTAAAGCAGTTCAGTCAAATGATGCTCCTGATGTTGCTCGAGTAGCTGGTGTCGTTCCTGATTGGTCAGATTCTTTAACTGATTTGTCAGATGTTGCAGAGTCGGCAAAAACATTAGACTCTATGACGATAAAAGATTCCGATGATGTGGTTAAAGCTTTACCAACAGACGTTACCGCTGTCGGTATGTTTATTAATAAAGACCTATTTGATGAAGCCAACGTTTCCTATCCAACTTCAGAAGATGATATTTGGACTTGGGATGAATTTTTAGATGCTGTTCATACAGTTCAAGATAAAACGGATGCAAAATATGGGTTTGTAATGGATGGTTCAGATCACCGCTTAAGAGCTTTTACGTATCAATTTGGTGGTCAAGACTTTTTCTTAAATGATGCTAAAGATTCTTATACAACAGATGATCAAACAAAGGCAGCTCTACAAAAGTTTGTCGATTTGAACAATGATGGAACTTTACCAAAAACAGTTTGGACCTCTGGTGAAGATGCTTCATCCATGTTTAAAAGTGGCATGATTCCAGCATATATGTCAGGAAGTTGGCAAATCAATGATTTTACTAATAATGTTACCAATTTTGATTGGCAAGCAATTTATATGCCTTATGAAGAAACACGTGCAACGAATATGGGCGGCAATTTCATGGTTGGTTTTAAAGATAGTAAGAATAGTGAAGGTGGTAAGAAATTTATTGATTGGTTATATACCAAAGAGAATTATGAACAATTATGTGAATATGCGGGATATTTACCTGCAGTAGAAGAAGCAACTGTTGACTATGGTGATGGACAAGAAGCTTACGACATCTATAACGAAGAAATCGCTGCTGCAGCACAACCTATCTCGTCTAAGCAAACTTCAGATCAAGTAACAATGACCATGAAAGGCTACAATGGATTAACTGGAGCTTATCGAGAATCTATGGTTCAAGTTTTAAATGATGAAATTTCTTTGGATCAAATGATTGAAGATACAATAGCTGACTACAATGAAGGATACTTGGAAAAATAATTAACCTTGATATAGATAAGATCTCGTGTAGATGAGATCTTATCTTGCCTTATTTTTAAAAGAAAGTTGGAGAACGAATGAAATCATTCAAATATATGATTACTAATGGTAATTCCATCAATATATGGAAGCATTCTGATCTTATAAAGGAACAAGTACCAACTGAGATACAAACGTTCGACGCTCCTGTTAATCAATCAGAAGGGTATCAAGAAGTTGAATATCCAGTTCGTACAAATTTTTTGCAACATAAAAAAGAAATTAAATTTCCGTCAAAAACATTTGATAATATTTATTGTGGCTTTGAAAACCCTAGAGTTGACTTTTCAACCTTTCAAGCGCTGCCGCATAAAGTAAGCACAGTTTTGCAATGTACTATTTTGAGCGATAAAGATCAAGTAGTTGAATTTTTGTTTACAACTTGTGGAAGAGGTATTCTTTGGCTTGATCAACAACAAATAATGGATTTTGCGCCCTACGCACGAAACCATGGTACAAGTTGTACACTTACGCTTCCTTTAAAAAAAGGGAGTAATGAACTTATTTTATATATGGACGATCTTGCTGAAAGAGATGTTAATTTTTTTGTTGAGTTACAGCTTGTTTCTGATATCGAGTTAACGATTGAATTAGAAATGACTTATGAAGCTGAAAAATTATCACAAGCAATTGACTTTTTAAATGGAATTTATCTTGAAAAGGATTATTATTCTGAGGGGGATGTTATTGTACATTCTGATCTAGAATCATATAGAAGAGTGCTACTTACTTATAGTACTGTAACTTTTTCTGTCGAAGGAGGTGGAGATATCACTGATTTCGAAAGAGAAGACAGTTTTTTAGAAATGAAAAATAAAAAGTTTTTAATAGGAAACGTCGCCGATATTCAAACGTCGGGCCTAACCACGATCTTTATTGGTGTCCCGTTGCCTGATGGACATTATCTATACAAAAAACTTGTGTTTTGCCTGTATAATGAGACTGAGAAGGTTTCGTTGGGAAATAGTATTGAGATGAGAAAAAAAACAGCTTTAGAAAATTTTGCAGATCTTGATATTCCAGATATGAACAGCGCCTTAGCTGAACTATTCTTGGGACATGTCTATGATGAAAGAATTGGAGATAAGTTATTTCCAGCCTATACGATGATTCAAAAAAGGGGTGACTGTGCTGATTTCATGCTGGCTCCGTTGCTAAGCTTTACCGTGACACACAGAAATGACCAAGAGTTGAGTATATTTTTAGAACAAATGAAAGACTTAGCCATTCACTTCCGATATTGGATTGATGAGCCCGGAAAGGATGTCATGTGGTATTTTAGTGAAAATCATTCGCTTCTTTTTCACATCTGTCAGTATCTAGCAGGATACTTATACCCTGAGGACGTTTTTGAAGTAAGTCAACGACAAGGTGAGATACAATATGAGATAGGTAAGAAAAGATTGCTTTCATGGTTTGAACACTTTGAAAGCTATGGATTTTCAGAATGGAATTCGACTACGTATTTACCAATTGATTTGATTGGCTTCTTTAGTTTATATAATGCCGCTCCTGATAAAGAAATCAGAGACAAAGCGAAGCATGCATTAGATTTTACGTTTAAAATTATGGCTGTCAATTTTCATAGTGGAACCTTATCTTCTACATTTGGTCGGACATATGAGCATGATCTAAAGGCAATGCGAATAGGTGAAATCAGTAATATTTTAGCTGTAGCTTGGAATAAAGGAAACTTTAATCATGCCTTGAGAGCAACGACTGTCTTTTGTTTATCAGATTATGAGCCACCTAAAGAATATATGAAGTATATTGATTTAAAGCCAAGACAGTATTTAACAGCAAACTATTTACAAGGAATTAATCAAGTAGAAACCTACCTTTATAAATGTGACAATTACTCAATAGCAAGTGCGATTCGATACAATTGTTTCAAAAAAGGTCACCAGCAACATATGATGAATATTTCATTAGGGAATGATGGCACTCAACTATGGATTAATAATCCAGGTGAATATATGCATAGTGGGGAGAATCGTCCTAGTTATTGGGCCGGTAACGATCGTTGTCCATGTATTATCCAATACAAAAATACAATGTCACTTCACTATGATTTATCGGAAGCTTATATTAAAAAGATACATCTTTATTTACCTTTTTGGAGTTTAAGTGAAATAGATAAATCAGACCCACACTGGCTATTTATCCGTAAAAATAAAAGTTATCTTGCTATTTGTTTTTCAGAAGGATATCAACTAGAGACAAAAGGTGCGACTAGAAATCGAGAAATTTATTCATTGGGTGAAAACCACCTAGTGCTCGTTAAATGTTCCAATGAAGATGAAGTAGGAACGTTTACTAGTTTTTGTAAGAAAATGGTGTCTTCTAAACCAACTGAAGATACTTACATCGATTTTCAATGGGGCAAACTAAATTGGTCAGATATAAAAAATATTGTTGATTTTCATGTCGAGCCTAGTATTGTTTCATTACAGAAAGAAGGAAACCACGATGAAGAAACTTAAAAAGAATAAGTGGCCGCTTTTATTTACTGGGACGAATATGGTTTTATTTGTAACCTTCTTTTTTGTCCCTGCTATATTAGGGTTTTATTATTCATTGACAGATTATAAGGGATTTGGAACACCGAACTTCATTGGCTTTGATAACTATGTACAACTGTTTCAAGACCCCAGCTTTTACAAGTCACTTTTACGTACCTTTACGTATACGATTTGTCTTGTGCCACTAATGTATTTTGTATCATTGGGAATTTCTTTGCTACTTAATAGTAAGTTTGCTAAAGGAAAATTTTTTGCAAAAATTATTATATTTCTACCCTGGACTATTTCAGGCATCATCGCTGGTGTTATTTGGAAATGGCTCTTTGGTGAAAATTTTGGGTTTGTTAATTATATGATTGAGCAGTCTGGAAGTAATCCTGTTCCTTGGTTTTCAAATTCTAATACAGCTTTTGCAGTCATTATTTTGGCAGCGCTCTGGGGTGGAACAGCTTTTAATATGTTGCAATTTATTTCAGCATTAAAAAATATACCGAAGTCATATTATGAAGCAGCTGAGTTAGACGGTGCGAATGCATTTAGTAAGTTTCGATACATTACCTTGCCTTCAATAAAACCTACTTCGTTTATGGTAATTCTATTGGCCAGTATTGGTTCAATGAAAGAATTTGCATTGGTTCAATCTTTGACCGATGGTGGACCGGGAACTGCTAATGTATTTATCGTTCAATATATTTACAAAACCGGATTTGAAAAGATGAAGGTTGGTTATGCGAGTGCAGCTTCTATGGTACTATTTGTTATTTTACTTGTCTTGGGATTGATTCAAATGAAGATTGGGGGAAGTACAGATGAATAATTCATCTAAATTGCATGATCGCACTTCAACGATATTGTTAACTACTGCTTTGGTTGTTTTGGCGGTACTTTATCTGTTTCCTTTACTTTGGTTTATACTAAGTTCCTTTAAACCTGGATCAGAATTATTTTCATACCCTCTGCATGTTTTGCCACAAGAACCTACAACGCAAAACTATGTAGATGCATGGAATACATTGGATTTTGTCCGTTACTTTGGGAATACACTTATATCGGCAGTCGTGACTACTGTGCTTACTGTTATTGCTAGTGCTACATGTGGTTATGCTTTTGCTAAATATGATGCAAAATGGTTAAAATTCTTTTTCGTTTGTATTATTGCGACTACGATGTTACCTACAGAAGTTATTATGAACCCCACCTTTACAGTTATTCGTAGCTTGGGCTTATATGATAGTCTAGCAGGTATCATCATTCCCTCTATTAATACGGCAACTGGTATCTTTATGTTTAGAACATTTTTCGTTTCAGTTCCTGATGATTTAATCGAATCGGCTCGGATTGACGGTGCTTCTGATGGGCGTATTTTTACTCGAATTATGTTACCTATTTCTAAACCTATTATTATGACGCTAAGTATTTTTTCATTCCAATGGCGTTGGAATGACTATATTTGGCCATTAATCGTTTTGAATGATCCTAAGAAATATACCTTCCAAGTGGCTATTCGTAGTCTAGTTGGAGCAGAAAATATTAATTGGACAATTTTGATTGCGTCTTCTGTAATCTCTGTTTTGCCTTTAATGCTCGTGTTTATTGTTTTTCAACGGTATATTTTAGATTCAGGTGCAACTACAGGTTTGAAAGATTAGAAAGGATTCTCTATGTTTAGTCTAGATTATTTACATGATCCCCAGATTATATCCGAAAATCGTTGTCATCCAAGAGCAGACTATTTGCCACACGAACCTAAAGACACGAGAGCCAATAACTCTCGTGTTCTTTCTTTAAATGGTGAGTGGGAGTTTACTTATTTTAAATCACATAAAGAAATTACAGAAAAAGATTTATTAGGCTCAAAAGCTATGAAGGAAAGGATTGATGTTCCTGGGAATTGGCAAAGACAAGGATATGGACACCCCCATTATACCAATATTCAATACCCATTTCCGATTGATGTTCCTTTTACATTTGAAAATATTCCAACAGGGATTTATAAAAAAACAATTGAAATAAGTAAACCTAAAGAAAACTGTTTTATACGCTTTGAAGGGGTGGATAATTGTTTTCAAGTTTTAGTCAACGGTCAATATGTCGGCTTTAGCAAAGGTAGTCGAAATCCGGCTGAATTTGATATATCGTCTGTTTTAAAAAATGGCTTGAATACTTTTGTAGTAGAGGTGTTTCAATGGTCGGATAGTTCTTATATTGAGGATCAGGATATGTGGTGGTTAAGTGGTATTTTTCGTGATGTAAATTTGGTATTTCGACCAGAAAATTACATTTGGGACTATAAAGTGACAACAACTTTTGATAAAGAATATCGTGATGCAATTTTGACTATAGATATTTTAGAACTTGTTGGAGAAAAAGTACCTTGTCGTGTGTCCTTGATGAAAGAAAAGAAGCTCATTTGCCAAGAACAAATCAGCTTTTCTAAGAATAATACACAATTAAACATGCCTATCACCGATCCAAAACAATGGAATGCTGAAAATCCAGAACTTTATCAGTTAATCCTAGAAACAAACGATGAAAAAATCATACAAAATGTAGGTTTTCGTCAAGTAGAAATGATAAATAATTTAATCTGTTTAAATGGTAAACCACTGCTTTTTAAGGGGATTAACTATCATGAAGTTCACGAAGAATTTGGTCGTTATGTCCCAAAAGAGTACCAAGAAAAAGAAATCCAATTAATAAAAGAAGCAAATTTCAATGCTATTCGCGCTGCACATTATCCACATCAATCCTATTTTTATGAGTTGTGTGACCGCTATGGTTTGTATGTGATAGACGAAGCAGATTTGGAATGTCATGGTATCGGTAGTACTGGGGACAAAAATTATCTCAGCAGTGATCCAAACTGGAAAACAAGTTATATGGACCGCATGAAGCAAGTATTAGTTAGAAATAAAAACTATTCATCGATTATAATTTGGTCAATTGGGAATGAGTCTGGGAATGGAACGAACCAACAAGAAATGATTACTTGGGGAAAAGCACAAGATTCGAGTCGTTTGTTTCATCATGAAGGAGAGTCACGAGATTGTCTTTCAGAAAAAACTGGTGAATATGAAAAAGATGTCTATTATTCAGACATGAATTCTCGGATGTATGCCACTATTGACGAATTGGTTTCAGTGGCAGAAAATCCTGATATTAAAAAACCCTATATACTTTGTGAATATGGTCATGCCATGGGCAACGGACCTGGTTCTCTAAAAGAATATTGGAATACTTTTTACAAGTACGACAAGTTACAAGGCGGTTTTTTGTGGGAATGGAAAGATCATGGGTTAAAAGAGTTAGTTGAAGGTAAAGTTGCTTATTTCTATGGCGGCGATTATGGCGATTTACCAAATGATTACAATTTTGTTTTAGATGGTTTGATGCAACCTGACTTGACACCAAGTCCAAGTTACTTTGATATTCAAAAACAACAAGAACCACTTAAAGTGAAGTTTGTTGGAACAGAACAAGTAACGATCGAGAATCGAAACCAGTTTACGAAATATCTTGGGTTACAAATGACTATTCAATATAAAAAAGACGAGCATGTGACTTTTGAAGACAAAGCATTACTAGATTGCCTAGATCCAGGAGAGGAGCAAACTGTCCACCTTGATGCTTGCAATTTTTCCTATAACTTAATCAAATTAAGTGTTTTTTTGCATGAATCAAAGGATCCGTTAATTGTCGAGTCAGTTGCAACTAAAGAAAGCAAACCGAATTTAGAAAAATCAAAGCCTTTAGAGAAGCAAATAACTGAAAATGAAATCATTTGGTTTTTTGAGAAAAGAATAGTGTTGTTGAACATTAAAAATGGGAAATGGAAAATTTATAATAAACAAAAAGAATGTTTATTAAGCTCACCACAAAGTGTCTTTTGGCGGCCAATGACCAATAATGATTTTGTGTCAGAAAAAATGTGGCGAGAGTTCGGGGTAGATCGAATGATAACACGTCTTGCACATTTTGAAGTTTTAGAAGAAGACATCGATCATGTCAAAATACTGTTAGTCGAAAATCATGGCGCAGCCGGAAAATATTGGCATATCGAAGAAAGAAAGAAAATTACGTTTTATGATACAGGCACCATTGATTATGAAATAATCGGTACACCGTTTAATCATTACCCAGTGTTTTTACCACGGATTGGACTAGTTTGGCCATTATCAAACAAATTTTCTAAGGTAAAATGGCGTGGGCAAGGACCACTTGAATCGTATCCAGATATAGAGAACGGTAGCTATGTCGATGTTTTTGAAAAAAAAATAGACCAACTCAGTTTCTCTTATCTCTATCCACAAGAAAGTGGCAATCATCATTTAACAGAATGGGTCAAGTTACAAACTGATTTACAAGAAAGTTTATGCTTTATTGCAAAAAACACTTTTGATTTTTCAATTCATGAAGCTTCTATCCAGTCATTAGATCAAACACAACATGCTTATCAGGTAACTCCAGATAAACATTTGTGGTTCTACTTAGATTATAAAATGCATGGAATTGGTTCACGCAGTTGTGGGCCAGATGTATTAACACAATATCGCTGTGATTTAGCAAACTATCGATATCAGTTTTGTTTGAATATATAAGCTACAAAAGAAATAGGAGTGAAAAGATTGAAAGCAACCATAAGAGTATCCAAATATCAAAAGATTTCAACAATAGATAGACGAATTTATGGTTCGTTTATTGAACATATGGGACGTGCTGTGTATGAAGGTATTTATCAACCGGATCATGAGACGAGTGAAGAAAATGGCTTTCGCCAAGATGTAGTGGATTTGGTCAAGGAATTACAAGTCCCCATCGTGCGTTATCCAGGTGGTAATTTTTTGTCCGGCTATAATTGGGAAGATGGTATCGGTCCGAAAGAAGAACGACCAAGACGCTTGGATTTGGCTTGGCAAACGGTTGAGACTAATGAAGTAGGTCTTGATGAGTACATGGAATGGTCGAAAGAAAGTAATACGGAAGTTAATATGGCGGTTAATCTAGGAACGCGTGGTTTAGATGCCGCTAGGAATTTAGTTGAGTACTGTAATTTTGAAGGAGGCACATATTGGTCTGATTTGCGAAAAGAAAATGGACACGAAGAACCTTATGCAATCAAGACCTGGTGTTTAGGCAATGAGATGGATGGCGATTGGCAGATTGGTCATAAAAATGCAGAAGAATATGGACGACTAGCTGAAGAAACTGCCAAAGCAATGAAATTAGTTGATGATTCGATTGAACTAGTGGTTTGTGGAAGTTCTAGTAGTTCTCGGCCCACCTTTGTTGATTGGGAATTGACCGTTTTAGATCACACTTATGATTATGTTGATTATTTGTCTTTGCATCAATATTATGATAATAAAACTAACGACTTAGCAAGCTTTTTGGCAAAATCAGAAGACATGGATCGATTTATCAAATCAGTGGTAGCAATCTGTGATACAGTTAAAGCAAAAAAACACAGTAAGAAAACCATGATGCTTTCCTTTGATGAGTGGAACGTTTGGTACCATTCAAACGAAGAAACAGCAGCTCAAGAGCCTTGGACAGTAGCGCCCCATATTCTGGAAGATATCTATAATTTTGAAGATGCTCTTTTAATTGGAAGCATGTTGATTACATTATTAAAAAATTCAGATCGCGTGAAGATAGCTTGTTTGGCTCAATTGGTTAATGTCATTGCGCCAATTATGACTGAAAAGGATGGTGTTGCTTGGAAACAAACAATTTTTTATCCTTTTCAACAAGCTTCAGTTTATGGTAATGGTGAGGCTCTAACGACTCTTGTCAATGTTCCAACCTATGATACGGAAAAAATTGAAGCCGTACCTTATTTAGACAGTATTGTGATTCATAATATTGAACGCAATGAGCTAGTCCTCTTTTCTACGAACAAACATCAAAGTGAATCTATCGATGTTTCTATCGATACTGATTTCAACTTAAGCCACGTAATCGAATCAACACAAATGACAGGATATGATGTTAAAATAGTAAACGGGCCTAATGAACAAAAAGTAAGACCGAAGACAATGTCAACTGAGCAAGTAGTAGTGAACAACGGCTGTGTAACTATCAAAACTGAGCCTTTATCTTGGAATATGACACGTATTAAAATAAAAGACTAGATTTCTTTGGAAGTTAAGCTTAAGTCAAGAGATTTCAGTTTATGATATTTTTAAGTAAAATTATTTGTTACAATTTACGGCTCAAATTTTCCTAAAAAATAAGTATTTCTACCTACTAGCTTGCTAGTAGGTCTTTTTTCAAGTCAATCAGTATTGATGAATTACTACAGATCGTTGAAAACTAGGAAAAACTGGCATTGTCGAGAAAGGAACAAAATGAAATTGAGAACGATTCTGAATCCGAAAATGTGTGATATTTTGAAGTCAGAATCCTTTTTTTCTTTAGACTAAAAGATAGTGATATGGTTACTATATAATTCCTTATATTCGAGCCTTAAGAAAATTTTGTAGAAGTGGAAAGGAAATTCCTAAAAAGACAAGAAGAGAAGGAAGACAAAATGAATTTGTTCGTCTTTCTTCTCTATCTTGTTTTGTTCACCTAAGTTATTCGTTTTTTTGTAGAAATTTAACAGCGGCCATCAGGGATCGTTTTCGGCGGTGTGTTTCGCAAAAGTTATGAAATTGTGTTTCCCAAGCTGCTGATTTGTTCTGACTCTTCATGATTTTTTTGACTGTGGCTAGACTTTGAGCGGCTAGCCCGTAGTTTTTCTTATAGCTATGACCATTGGCTCCAGTTGCTACATAAGCGTTGACTTCTCGCCAAAGTGAATCAAGTACTTCATCGGGATAGCTTTGTGCTAATAACAGACTATAGTGGTGGGTATTATCAGCAAGAGACCAGCGATCGTATAATGATTGGCTAGCTTGCATTTCTTGTAAAACAGCTTTGGCATTTCCTCTTTCAAAGCAAAGATCCAAGTAGAATGGATAATCTTTGACATAAATCACTTTCAGCAATTCAGGCTCATATTTTTTAAATTTCTCAGTAGGAAGCTCTTCTCGACAAAGTCTGTACCAGTATCTAATATTTTTGGCACATTTCACCATCTCAATAAGCATGGCGTTTTTCTTAGGAATATCGTTTTTCTTTTTGTAGTGATCGTACATTAATTTGGTAATTGTTTCTAGATTACTCTCTTTCTCAAGTGCTCGCTTGTAAAGCAAGGAAAGATTTTCTTCATCGTTCTCTTTTTCATACCAGTGAAACAAGTAAGTATAGACACCATCTAAACCAAATTTATTTTTTTCAACCCCTTCCCAAGCTGTCTTGAGAGCGGCTTCTTTCTCACCTTTTGCGGCCAACTGTTTAGCTAAAACAACATAATCATTGGCATATTCCAAATTCTCTGAAAGCAACTTCATTGATTGCTCCCGTTTGCCCAAAGCTTTGTAAATTTCAGCTGCTTGTTTACGGTAATAACTACTGCGACTTTTTTCGAGGAGTTGTGCTAAATATTCTTGTTCGTCTTCGCTTTGACAAAAATCGAAAGCTATCTCTTCTAAATAATCAGTAAAGCCACTATTATCGAGATTCACTTGGTATATCATGGCCTCAAAAATTTCTTTGCGTAGTTTCCAAGGAATTTCATTGTTTTGCACCAAGTAATCGATTTTATTTAATTCCGTGTAGGCGATGTCCTCATCTTGATAGCTACAACCCCCATACTGATTGGCTGAAGCAATAATGTTTTCTGCTTTTTTCCAATGGGCACGTAGTTGTTTTTCCAAAACAAAGGCTTGGTCGCCAGTTTCTTGTTGTTGGCAAAAATCAAGTAACACCTGTTCTGCTTTTTCATTGCGTTTGACTAATTCTTTGATTAATTGAGATAGTTGTTTTTTATTTAAGTTATCAATCAATTTTTGAGTTGTCTTTGCATCCATACCATCGCTTCCTTTACCGAATAGTATAACAGAAAAGAAAGAAAATATCTTTTACGTTATCCACTTCTCCAAAGAGAAACGTCACTTTTCGCTGACTTTTTCGATCGATTTTGGATCCTTTTTTCTTCCACTCATCTGTTAACTCGTCATCTAGTTTACAAAAAGCTCTGTGTGCGATTTTCTTATTTAGATTGGAAAAAAAGCTACTCATTGCTTGCTCTTTTTCTAAAAATGTTTCTTTACTCTTTATTCGCTCTACTAATTCTGCTACAATTGATTCCATAAGAAACTGTCTCCTTTGTATAGTACCTGTAGTGAGGTATTGCTATCATAGGATAACAGTTTCTTTTTTATTAGTCTACCTCACCTCAATAAATTTTACACTAAGTTCTTTCATTGAACTGCGACAGAAAATGGCATGTTTTTTGCTTCATTTAATAATGAATGGTCCGTAGAAATCTCAAGCAAAGAATAGGAGCTTTTGAATGACGAAAACTTTTTTAATTACTGATTTTAAAGCAACACCAGACACCCAAAAAGTTCAAACCAAGAAAGTCCAAGCCTGCATTGACGCCTGTCATCTTGCAGGTGGTGGTGAAGTTGTTATTCCGGCTGGAACGTTTATTATTGGAAGTATTCGATTGTATTCGAATATGACACTGAGATTAAAAAGTGGTGCAGTCTTAAAAGGTAGTAAGAATTTAGAGGACTACAAAGACTTTCATATCCCGACAACCATTAAGTATCTGTATGATCCTGAATATATTAAGGATTGGAACTTGCCACCTTATTATTTTTATGCCATGATTTGTGCCTTTCAAGAAGAAAATATTGCCATTATTGGTGAGGCGGGATCGATTATTGACGGGCAAGATGTTTTTGATCCAAATGGGGAAGAAAAATTCCGTGGACCGATGGGAATGATTCTTTCACAAGTGAATAATGTTAGTCTAGAAGGTTATACCTTTGAGAATAGTTCGAATTGGAGTCATACACTAGATGGCTGTGAAAAGATTAGAATCGAGAATGTTACCATTAAAGCGGGCCACGACGGTTTTAATTTGCATCATTCCACAAATATTCGTATTTCAAATTGTCGTTTAGAGACAGGCGATGATTGTTTTGCGGGCTATGATGTTCATAATCTTGAGGTGAGTCATTGTTATTTAAATACAGCGTGTAATGGCATGAGAATCAGCGGCACAGATCTTTCATTCAAACATTGTATTTTCAATGGGCCCGGTCATTATCCCCATTTGTCAGAAGATACCTATTATACACATGCGATTTTTAAGTACTATTCAGTACTAGCAGATACTATTTTAGAAGATTCTGAAAAGATCCGTTTTGATAATTGTGTCATTCATAGTGCGGATAAACTATTTTCTTATAGCTTTGGTGACAAAGAACTTCATCAAGTCAATCAACCATTGCGGGAATTAACCATGGAAAATATGAAGATAAGTGGTATTCGTAAGACCTCTCTTTTTAAAGGAAATGGGGAAAAAGTAACCCTGACACTTAAAAATGTACAGTTGTCTTTTGATGAAGAAGAACCGATTTTCTTAGAAATTGATGATAGCGTGACCTTGATTTTAGAGAATGTCTTCTTTGAAACAGCAACAAAAATTCGGAGTTTAAATCAAGAGATGACTCTTTTAGGGGAGACGACGATGGTTATTGAGAATAGATAAGAGAATAGTAGTTTTCTAAGATATGGTAACTCGCGACAGGTACTATACAAAGCAAACAATTTCTTATAGACTTATCTATAGAGCGATAGTAAAACTATTAAGGAGAACAATACTTTTGTTGAACGAAGAATATCTTTGATTTGTTTTTTAAATCAAGTCAAGATTGGATGGAAAAGAAAGATGGAAAACAAACAAACCTATAAAGAGAAGGCACAACATGGGACACAAGATTTTCCTTTTGCTTACTATGGTGAGATTACACGCACCTGGAATGATTTTTATGTGCCGCCCCATTGGCATGAAGAAGCAGAAATTATTTGTTTGTTAAAAGGACAAGCAGAGGTTCGGATTGCTGAACAAACGTTTCTTGTCAAAGAAAAGACAGTCCTTTTTGTTCCTCCTAATCAACTACACCATGTCTATCAAGTCGATAATAGTCAAGCCGAGTTATGTTCGTTTGTTTTTCACCCTGACTTTGTTTCTAGTTTAGAAAAAGATCGTATTAAAAAAGATCAATTATCCATATTGTTAAGTGATACACCAAAAGGAACGTTCATTATCTATCCTGAAAGCAACCATCAAGAACAAGTGACTGAGTTATTGAAAGAAATGATGCTCTTTTCAGAAGGACAACCTGATTTTTTTGAGTTACAAATCAAAGGCCTTTTATTGCAACTACTCGGGTATTTATTGTTATCAACCAAAGTAAAAGCGCGTGAAACGATGACTCAACGAATTCAAAAAGACCGTGCCAAAACTGTGTTACGTTATATCAATAGACATTACCCAGAAAAAATACAATTGGCCGATCTTGCTGCTAGCGTGTCTTTAAGTAAAGAGCAATTCTCACGCTTTTTTAAGGAGACATTCAAACAATCTCCAATGCATTTTTTAACACAATTTCGTTTGCAAAAAACAGTTGAACTCTTGCAAACAACCGAGAAAACCATTGCTGAAATTGCCCAATTAACTGGTTTTGACACTAGTAATTATCTGGCGGCATGTTTTAAAAAGTATTTTCAAATGACGCCTTCTGAATTTCGTGAAAAGACATGATTTTGCTAATAGATGACAGGATTCTATAAGACAAGTGCCTGTTTTCTTTCTATAATAAGAAGTGAAAAGATAGGAGGGAAATAAATGGCTAATTTTACTTATGGAACAGATTATATTGACTATCAAAATGGCAATGAACAAGTACGATTAATGGCATGGGGAAAGAATAGTTTACGAGTGATTAGTAATCCTAGTGGACCAGTTAATCTGGATTGTGCAGCTCTTTTAGAGGTTGAACCAACAGAGGCAATTATCACGATCGAAGACGGGATTGCTAAAATTACTAACGGCAAAATCACTGGTGTCATTGATGAATCAAATACATGGAATCCAAATGGGAAACTTTCTTTTTATAACCAAAAAGGGGAATTACTACTTAAAGAAGCTTATGATGGTCCTTTTTTAGACAAGCCACGCTGGTTTAGAGGGATTCCTGGGGGCGATTTTCGTCTGCAAGCAACTTTTTCTTCAAATCCTGAAGAAAAAATTTATGGTATGGGACAATATCAACAAAATATCTTAAATTTAAAGGGATGTAATTTGGAATTGGCACATCGTAATTCACAAGTATCGATTCCTTTTTATGTATCGAACCTTGGTTACGGTTTCTTTTGGCATAATCCTGCTGTTGGCACGGTTTCTTTTGGTACCAATACGACAGAATGGCGCGCGGAAAGTACCAAACAGCTTGATTATTGGATAACAGCAGGTGATAATCCAGCTGAAATTGAAAGCCAATATAGCGACGTGACAGGACATGCACCAATGATGCCAGAATATGGCTTAGGATTTTGGCAATGTAAGTTACGTTATTCTTCTCAAGAAGAGGTTTTAAAAATTGCTCGAGAATACCACAAACGTAAAATTCCTGTCGATGTGTTGGTGATTGATTATTATCATTGGCCCCGTTGCGGTGATTTTCGTTTTGATGAGAATTTTTTCCCAGATCCTAAGGCGATGGCAGATGAAGTGCGTTCTTATGGGATGGAATTAATGGTTTCTATTTGGCCACAAATAGAGAGTCGTTCAGAAAATTATAACGAAATGAAAAGAAAAGGCCTTCTAGTCAAAACAGATCGTGGCATTGATGTGCAAATGCTTTTTCATGGCAACAATGTTTTCTATGATGCGACCAATCCTAAAGCGCGGCGGTATGTTTGGGAAAAGGTCAAAAAGAATTATCGAGAAAATGGCATTCGCTTGTTTTGGTTAGATGAAGCTGAGCCTGAATACGGTACGTATGACTTTGATATGTACCGTTATTATATTGGTAGTGCCCTACAAAAAACCAATCTTTATCCAAGGGAATATGTTCGAGGTTTTGATGAAGGGGAACAAACCGATTATCAGGAACATTCGATTAAATTGGTCCGTTGCGCCTGGGCGGGAAGTCAACGTTACGGGGCTTTGGTTTGGTCTGGGGATATTCATTCTAATTTTGAAGTTTTTAAACGGCAAATTGTTGCTGGATTACAAATGGGTTTAGCCGGAATTCCTTGGTGGACAACAGACATTGGCGGTTTTCATGGTGGCAATATTTACGATAATAATTTCCAAGAATTGTTAATTCGTTGGTTCCAATGGGCGACTTTTTGTCCGGTCATGCGTCTTCATGGGTCAAGACATCCACAAACACCTTTATTTAAAGCGGACGGGGAACCAACAGAAATGACAGGAGCGGCCAATGAAATTTGGAGTTACGGGGAAGAAAATTATGAAATTATGAAAAAGTTCATTCTTATTCGTGAAAGCTTACGAGACTATACACGAGAATTGATGCGGGAGGCTTCTGAAAAAGGAACACCAGTCATGCGAACCATGTTTTATGACTTTCCAGAAGATGTCATCACTTGGGATTTAGATACCCAGTATATGTATGGTTCAGATATTTTGGTCGCGCCGATCGTTGAAGAAAAAGCGACAGAACGTTGGATTTACTTACCAGAAGGAGTAACTTGGGTAGATGCAAGAGATGGAAACTCTTATGAAGGTGGGCAATGGATAAAAGCACAAGCTACCATTGATACGTTACCAATTTTTTTAAAAGAAGGAAAACAAGAATACTTGATTGGAAGAGTGTAAAAGATAAGTTAGCTTTATTAGCATCCTATAGATACATCGTTCGTTGTATCTATAGGATTTTTGCAGTTCATTGAAAGATGAGCCTATCGACACAAATTTAAAATAGTGTTATAGTGTCGATAGAATAATTATTTTTGGAGGGAATCATTTGTCTAAAGATAAAGTCATTGAACAATTGCAAATTGAAACCGAGAAACTAAATGAAGTCGTTGCTTCAGATGCATTGACGACCGAAGCAATCTCAAGTGCCATTGGTATTCAACGAAATACAACGAGCCAGTATTTAAACGAACTGATTAAAGAAGGCCTGGCCATTAAAGTGAAGACACGCCCCGCCTATTATTTTGATAAAGCTGTTTTTGATGAGAAGTTTTTTCCGACTTCAAAGAATGTCTATGATCGTTTTAAAAGCTTAAAAAAAGAAGAACTTCTTGCAAAAAAGACAACGAGAACAACCTTTGATATGTTGATAGGTGCTGATTCTAGTTTGCGGACAGCCATTGACCAAATAAAAGCTGCAGTCAGATATCCCGGTGTGGGCTTACCCATGCTTTTTCATGGCGAAACCGGCGTTGGGAAAAGCATGTTGGCTAAGACGACCTATGAATTTTGTGTAGAGCAGCAGTTATTGTCTACAAACGCCCCTTTTTTGGAATTAAATTGTGCTCAATATTATCATAATCAAGAGTTATTAAGTAGTATTTTATTTGGTTATAAAAAGGGCTCGTTTACGGGGGCAACCAGTGATGGCGTAGGCTTGTTGGAAGCAGCAGATGGGGGAATTTTATTCTTAGATGAATGCCATCGCCTGTCGCCTGAAAGTCAGGAAAAATTATTTACCTTTATGGATAAAGGGACTTACCAACGTATTGGTGAAAATAATGTCGAACGTCATTCTCATGTGCGAATCATTTTTGCGACGACAGAAGATATCAATCATAATTTTTTACTGACCTTTATTCGTCGTATCCCTATTGTGGTGAATATTCCGGCGATGAAAGAACGTAGTCATCAAGAAAAAGTTGAGTATGTCTACTCTTTCTTTTTAGAAGAAAGTAAAAAACTTGGCAAAGAGTTGATTATATCACCATGGATCCTTACGCGATTAACCTTAATGAATTATCAAGATAATGTGGGGGAATTAAAAAATCTGATCAAAATCATTTGTGCTGGCGCTTTTAGTAAACAACAAGAAAGTAAGCAGATTAAAGTGACTATCGGTAGTTTAGAAGCACGTTTATTGTCGCGCTTTATGCAGGTGAAAGAAATCAGTAACTACGAAGGCAAAGAAATTTGTGTTGCCCCAACGAGCCATCTTTCTGAATTTGTTCAGTCCACCCATTCAGATACCAACTTAATCAATGATATCTATAAGGTCTTTCAACGGTTATTTGAACAGCTAAACAAAGAAGAAATCACTGAAGATTATTTGATTCAACAGTCATCAAGAGAAGCGGCGACGGTGATTGAAATGATGGTCTTCAAAGATGGTGAGCAACAAGACAACGCCCTAAAATTATTGCATACCACTATTCAAGAACTCGTGAATTTTTTGGAAAGTAGTTTTTATATAAAAATCAGTGGGAACGCGATTACGGCGCTCACCAATTACCTGTATAAACGCAACAATTTCTCGGCAGTTTTTTCTTTTATCGATCCTGCTTTTTTAAACGAATTGAATCAATTTATCGAAACTAGATTGTCCACAGAAAATAAAATATTAGAGGCGCTGATTGAATTATTTGAAACAAAATTAGATATCTCTTTAATGGACTTTGAAAAAGCGTTACTAGTCTTTTACTTGCATAGCCTGGATTTACAAATCAAACGACCGGAAGTACATGGCTTAATCTTAGCTCATGGCTTTTCCACAGCTAGTAGTATTGCAGATGTTGTGAATCGTTTTTTAGAAGAGCATATTTTTGATGCCTTTGACATGCCCTTTAACGTGTCCTTAGACAAAGTAAAAGAGTATCTACAGTTTTATCTTAAAACAAATAATTGCCAAAAAGGGCTGGTTGTTTTAGTCGATATGGGTTCTTTAGTAGATTTGGCCGATAATTTGGAAGAACAGGTGACAGGTCCGATGCTTGTCATTGATAACGTCACAACCCAACAAGCTTTATTTGTCGGAGATATACTGACCCAAAAAGAAAAATTAGAAGAAATTGGCAAGAAAATCACAGAAGGGTTACAAATTCAGTATCAAGTGACCTATCCAAAAGTGGTGAAAAAACCGTTGATTATTACGGTCTGTCACACGGGCTTAGGCGCAGCACAACAATTAAAAGAATTTTTGCAAAGTTCCTTGCCAGAAAAAATTGACTATCAAGTAGAAGCAGTCGATTATCATTATTTAAAAAAATATGGGACTCAAAATTCTTTATTCAGCCAATATGATGTTGAGGGAATTATCGGGACAGTGGATCCTAAAATCGAAGGGATTCCTTATGTTTCTTTAGAAGATTTAATCTCAGGCGAAGGTCAGTTATACATTGAGCAGATCTTTACCCAAGTACATGAGGCGAGTGTACGTAAAGAAATAAATGATAGTTTGATTCGAAATTTATCAATCGAACGCTTGATTTCAGCTATCACGATTTTAGACGTTCAAAAGGTAATCAGTTATATCGATGCTATGCTTGAAGAGTTAGAAAAAAAATTAAGCATACAATTATCAAATAGTAAACGGGCCATTCTTTATGTGCATATCGCAGGTCTTGTGGAACGCTCCATTCGTAATATGGAGGTTTCCGAATATTATAACGATGAAGCAATGGGAAATCGACAAAAAGAAATCCAGATCATTTCTGAAAGTTTTAAAGAAATCGAAAGTGCCTATAGTATCAGTATAAGTGATTATGAATTAAATTACCTGTATGACATTATTTATGATATCTAGGATTAAAAAAGGTGGTGAAAACTTAGTCACTGCCTTTTTTATTTTTTTCGACACAACTTGGCACAGTATTTGCTTATGTATAAAGTGTAAAGGAGGAAGATCAAAATGATATCAATGATTCGTATCGACGATCGTCTGGTTCACGGACAAGTAGCTGTTAAATGGTCTAAAGAATTGGGTATCGGTCGGATCGTAGTCGTAAGTGACACGATCGCAAAAAATGAAATACAGGTAAGTGCATTAAAAATGGCAGCGCCAACGGGTGTGAAGGTGGCTTGTTTACCTTTAGCCAAAGCAGTCAATATTTTAAATGATCCTCGTTCAGAAAAATTAAAAATATTGGTTGTGACCAATGACCCGAAATATGTTGCTGATTTGTTGCCTTTGTTAAACGAAAAGCCTCGTTTAAACATGGCCAATTATGGACGAATTGGTGGTTCTTTATCTGATAAGCAAAAGGTATCAGAAACCGTCTATTTATCCGATGAAGACAAACAAGTACTTCAAAAAGTATTTGACATGGGTTTTGATTTTCAATATCAACCACTGCCTGATGATACACCACAATCGCTAAAGAAATTGATCGGAGGATGAAATTATGTTGATGAATGCACTTATTGTGGGATTTGTTGTAGCTTTTGCTAAATTTATCGATTGGTGGGGTTCCACCCAATTAGCACGTCCCATTTTTATCGTGGCATTATTAGGAATTTTATTAGGACACCCTAAAGAAGGAATTATTCTTGGGGCACAATTAGAATTGATCTTTTTAGGAAATGTCAGCTTAGGTGGCGTGATGCCTTCTGATATTACCTTGGGCTCTATTTTCGGGGCAGCTTTTGCAATGATTCTTGGTTCTAACTTGGAAGCAGCAATTGCGTTAGCTGTACCAATTTCAATGTTAGGAACCTTGTTATATTCCGTGATTAAAATGGTTGTTACTTCATTGGTACCTCGTTTTGAAAAATATATCCAAGACCATGATTACAAAGGATTTAATCGTTTATGGCACTTGCAATTTTGGGGCTTTGAACTGGCATACTTCTTACTAGGATTTATTGTGATTGTAGCAGGGACAGACGCTGTCAGCGCGTTGATCAATGCCATTCCAGATTGGGTTCAAAGTTCAATGACAGTTGCTTCTACTATGCTTCCAGCCATGGGACTCGCATTATTATTAAAAATGTTATGGGAAAAATCATTGGCCCCTTATTACTTCTTAGGCTTTGCGCTAGGGGCGTTCTTCTTCTATGACAAAGTGACAGGAGTCAAAGATGGTGTCGCAGCGACAGAACCAACAAGTATGCTTTCTTTAGTACAAATTGCTTTTATCGGAGTGATTATTGCAGCTCTTGTTGTTATGAATGAACTGAAAAAAGGGAAAAAACAAGTAGAAACATCTACAGAATCCACAGCCACAGAAGATT
>DXDB01000040.1 GCA_019115705.1 Candidatus Tetragenococcus pullicola
ATGTGGCGTGAACAACTACATTGTAACGCTATTGAAGAGATTTTTTTAGTATAACTTTCTATCTTCCACCCGCATAGCGGGTGGTTTTCTGTTTCGCACGCCAGCGTGCTCAACTGGGTCTAAAGACGTAACGAAGAAAAAAGCGAATCTCAAAAGATTCGCTTTTTTTCGATACATTTAGTTTTTAGGCAAGTAAAGCTGTGGGTAAATCTCACCGATGATCACTAATGCAATAATCGATACGATACCTGTTGCCAATCCACTGAGACCATTCATTGCCAATGAGTAAATCACCGGGCTCATTCCCCATTGCACATAATCTCCCCAGAAGATCCAACCAGCAATAAAATGCCAAAAATAACGAGCCCCCGCACCAACAAGTCCTGTTAAGACTAGATATTTATTTCGCGTCTTCTTATTGCCTTGTAGGATACTTTGATGGATTTTTGGGGCATAGATGCCGGCAAACCCAACAAATAAATAAGCCAATAAATACTCGATTAATACCTGGGGAATACTTAGGTAATAAACATCACCTAAGGGAAAATGGAGCAGTCCCCAAATAAGTCCCGCTAACAATCCTGGCTTTAAACCTCTTCTAGCAGCAAATACTGTCAAAGCGATTTGACCTAATGAAATTGAAAAGCTAACACCTATTTTTAAAGGGATGAACGATAAAACCATCGCCAAAGCAGCTAAAATCGTCCCTTCCACCCATACTCTTGTTTTTGATTGCATAAAAAAACTCCTCCTTGTATAAAATCATCCCAATCACAAAGGAGGTATTGACCTGCTGCTTTCACAATTCCTACGTTCGAATAATCGAAACAGGTACGAAGGGTTTAGAGCATCCTCATTCTCAGCCTGGTCAGACTCCCCTTTGTGACTATTGGTTTTTTCCATTTTCTATTAAAAATTTGAATTATTGATCGTCTATTTTTTGGGAACAAATAAACGTGGAGCAATGTTGTAAAGTAAAACCATAACAACAGATACATAAACAGCGTTGGCAAGAAAAGAAGCCCCATTAGCAACCAACGAATAAAGATAAGGGTTCATTCCTTCTGGCGCATAGGCACCCCAGACGAAAACACCAGCCCAAAAATGCCAAAACCAACGACTAAACGTGGCTAGAATACTTCCTAGAACAATAAGTCGCAACGTTTGTCCTTTCTGTGAATTTACTAGGCTGGCTTGGACTTTCGAAGATAAAAGTCCACCCATTCCACCAAAAGCAAAGGCAAAAGGATATTCGAAAATAATCTGTGGAACACTCACAAAATTTTTCATTGCTGATCCCAAGACAATATTAAGTAGACCCCAGACAAATCCTGACAGCATCGCAGGAAGAAGACCTCTGCGGTACCCATATAAAACCAAGGGAACTAGCCCCAAAGATAGATCAAAACTAGCATTTCCTGTTTGGATTGGAATAAACGATAATCCCATCGCTAAAGCAGCGATAATCGTTGCTTCCACCCACACTACTGTTTTTGAACGCACAAAAAAACTCCTCCTTTTAGAATCTCAAAATTCACAAAGAAGAAGTGCTTAGCTTCCATTCTTCACAATTCCTACGTTCGTATAACCGAAACAGGTACGAAGGGTTTAGAGTCTCCTCAATCTCAGCCCAATTGGACTCCCCTTTGTGAATAGATCCTATGTAATTTTTACACTTTTAGTATAACATACTTTTAATAAAAGAAAAGATACTTTTTTAATCAAGCACTGTAAAATAATCTCAAACTGTAGCATTTCTTTAACAATTTTAGACAAACGCAAAATCAATTCACTACTGATAGTTAGACTTCTAACTTTGATGCTTCTTTAAATTAGGGATGAATCCGAACAATTGCCAAAATAAAAACGATAAAATATGCTTTTTAAATTGACAGTCTCAAAATTATCTGATAATTTTGAATCAATAAGAAAACACAAGATTGAAGAGAGTAAACAACTTGAAAAATCAAAAGAACCTTCCGTTCGGTGAAAAGCAAGGTGTTGTTAGTTGTTGAAAATGACTTTTGAATAGATTTTCCCAAACCAGTAGGAAAATACTGCAAACCCCGTTAACAGCAACAGTCTTCCGAAAAAAATCGGGTACTGACCGAGGTAAAATCTTTGAAGATTTTGTACCATAAGGTGGTAACGCAGTCCATGCCCTTAGCTTATTTGGCTAAGGGCATGATTTAGTTAAAGAAGGAGTGGATAAAATAAATGAGTGGAAAGTTAGTCATACAAACAGATTTTGGTCTTCAAGATGGTGCTGTTAACGCTATGTATGGCGTTGCTTATCAAGTAGATGCTGCTTTGTCTATTACCGATTTAACCCATGAAATCACCCCCTTTGATATTCATGACGCCAGCTATCGCTTGTTACAAAGTGTTAGCTACTGGCCAAAAGAGACCGTCTTTGTCTCAGTCGTGGATCCCGGGGTCGGTTCAAAAAGACGAAGTGTGGTGGCTTTATTAACCAGTGGACAATATATCATTACCCCAGATAATGGTACCTTAACTTATGTAAAAAACGCTATCGGAATCAAAGAAGTTCGTGAAATTAACGAAGAAACGCAACGATTAGCTGGTTCTTCAGACAGCCATACCTTTCATGGTCGAGATGTCTATATGTATAATGGTGCTCGTTTAGCTAGTAAAAAAATAACCTTTGAAAACTTGGGTACTCTCGTTTCTCCAGAGTCCATCTCTACCTTTCCTTTAAATCCTCCCACACAAAAGGAAACATTGATTGAAGGAACAATTGATATTTTAGATATACGCTTTGGATCTTTATGGACAAATATACCTCTAGACTTTTTAAAAAATTGGAATGTGCAATATGGGGATATCTTTCAGGTGGATATTTATGAAAAAGAAGTGTTACGTTATCAACAACAGGTAACATTTGGCCGTTCCTTTGCTCAAGTAAAACCACACGAACCTGTGCTTTATATCAACTCTTTACTAAATATTGGTCTAGGTCTTAATTTAGGTTCGTTTGCTAGCACTTATCATATCGAAACTGGTACTGACTGGAAAATAATAATAAAAAAGGAGAACTTATCATGAAAGAAACAAAATTTACTGTAAAACATATCGTTGCTATCGGTATCGGAGCCGCTGTCTTTTTTATTTTGAAACGATTTTTAGTGATTCCGACTGGCTTTCCAAACACCGACATTCAAACAGCCTATCCCTTTTTAGCACTTTTAGGTGTCATTTATGGCCCAATCGTTGCCGGTTTAGCGGGCTTTATCGGCCATTTGTTAGGTGATTTAACTTCATATGGTGCTTGGTGGACATGGATTACTGCTTCTGGAATTCTAGGAGTCTTGTTTGGCCTTTTAGCTTATCGAATCCCAATTTCTGAAGGTAATTTTGGTAAAAAAGAAATAACTACCTTTTTAGTTGGTGAAACCTTAGCTAATTTAATTGTATGGGTAGTCTTGGCTCCGATAGGTGATATTTTAATCTATGCGGAAGCCGCCAATAAAGTTTTCACACAAGGAATCATTGCGGGATTGACCAATTCCATCGTAACTGGGATAATTGGAGTGATCCTTTTGAAAGCCTACGCTCAAACTAAAACCAATAAAGGCAGTCTGACAAAGGAATCCTAATAAAAAGAAATGTGTGAATGATGAAAAATCCAGTGATTGAATTTAAAAACTTTTCCTTTCAATACGATGCCCAAAGTGATCCTACCTTAAAAAATATTAATTTAACCATTTATGAAGGTGAGAAAATCTTACTTATTGGTGCCAGCGGTTCTGGTAAAAGTACTTTGGGTAAATGTCTAAACGGGCTGATCCCTCAAAATGATAAAGGACATTTTGAAGGCAGTCTAAAAATAGGAAGCCGCACTTTTGGAGAAGCTTCGATTTATGATTTGTCTTTAGAGGTTGGGACAGTCTTACAAGATACCGATAGCCAATTTGTCGGATTGACAGTTGGAGAAGATATTGCCTTTTCACTTGAAAATGAACAAACCGCTCAAACTACCATGCAACAAAAAGTAAGGCTTTTGGCGAAAAAACTCGGATTAAGTGATTATCTAACCCAAAAACCACAAGATCTATCTGGTGGTCAAAAACAACGCGTCTCTATGGCTGGTGTTTTGATTGATGAAACACCGATTTTATTGTTTGACGAACCTTTAGCCAATTTGGATCCCCAAACTGGCTACGAAGCCATTCAAATTATCGATCAACTCTATCAAGAAAAGAAGTTTACCACCCTGATTATTGAACATCGCCTAGAGGAGGTTTTAACGGCTCCTATCGATCGCGTTCTTTTAATGAACGATGGTCAGATTGTTGCTGATCTATCTCCAACTGAGTTATTAAAAACAAATCTTTTAAATAAATATGGCATACGGGAACCCTTGTATCTTTCTGCTTTAAAAAGAGCTGATATTCCTTTAGAAAATTTCCCAAACCTAACAAAGCCCAGCGGCCTTGTTTCACCTGAAATTGCCAAAAACTTACAAAACTTTCAAAATCAATTTCCATCAACACCAAAACGATACTCCCAGGAAGCCTTGTTGACCGCGCAAAAACTCAACTTTAGTTATCAAATAGGCGATCCTATCTTAAAAGATTTAGATTTTTCGATTCAAAGAGGTGAAATTGTTAGCCTCGTTGGCCACAACGGTGCAGGAAAGTCTACTTTATCGCATGTGATTACCGGTTTTCATGCACCCAGTTCAGGACGCTTGCTTTGGCAAACTCGAGATTTTGGTAATGACTCAATCAAGGAACGCGCCGAAAAAATTGGTTATGTCTTACAAAATAGTAACCAAATGTTATCAAAAAACCTTTTGTTTGATGAAGTAGCTCTCGGTTTGCAAAACCGAGAAGTTCCTGAAGAAGTGATCAAAGAAAAAGTCAATGAAACCTTAAAAATTTGCGGTCTACATGAATTTAGATCTTGGCCTCTCTCAGCTTTGAGTTATGGACAAAAAAGACGCGCTGCTATTGCTGCCATTTTAGTATTAGATCCAGAATTGATTATTTTGGATGAACCAACTGCCGGTCAAGACTATCGCCATTATAAAGCAATGATGGATTTCATTGTCCATCTAAATCAACAAGGATTAACGATTTTAATGGTTACTCATGATATGCATCTGATGTTAGAGTATACTCAACGAACAATTGTTTTAAAAGATGGAGAGATTTTTGCAGAAGGAACACCCGCACAGATTCTTTCTTCAAAAAAAATTGTAGAAGAAGCAAGTCTTAGAGAAACTAGTCTTTATACATTAGCAAAAAACAATGACCTTTTGGATCCAATCGGCTTTGTGGCTTCTTTTATTGCTAGCGAAAGGAAGGATACTAGTGGAAAATAATTTGATAGGTTATTTAGATCGTGATACCTTCATCCACCGTTTAAGTGGTGTTTCCAAACTTATTTGTTTTTTACTTCTTTCGGTTATAGGCATGATCTCTTATGATACACGCTTTTTATTGGGCTTGTCGATCTTCTCGATCCTCGTTTTTTACTGGGCAAAAATTCGCTATCAAGACATAGCCACCGTAATAAAATTTATCCTTTTTTTCTCTGTCTTGAACTTAACAGCTATTTACCTTTTTGCCCCTGAATACGGCGTCACAATTTATGAAAGTAAGCACGTTATTTGGCAAGGCATCGGGCGATACACATTAACTCAAGAGCAGCTCTTTTATGAATTTAATTTGTTATTAAAGTACTTCGCAACGATTCCACCAGGTTTAATTTTCTTATTCACTACAAATCCTAGTGAACTTGCTTCTAGTCTAAATCGCATTGGTTTTTCCTACAAGATTTCATATTCGGTAGCTTTAGCACTACGTTACATTCCAGACATTCAGGAAGATTTTCGCACTATTTCAAAGGCTCAGCAGGCACGTGGTGTAGAACTATCAAAAAAAGCGCCTTTAACCCAGCGTGTCAAAGGAAACCTAGCCATCGCAATCCCGCTCATTTTCTCAAGCCTTGAACGTATCGATAACGTTTCAGCCGCGATGGAATTAAGACGCTTTGGTAAAAAGAAAAAACGTTCCTGGCTAATGGCCAAACCATTACAAAAACAAGATATTTTTGCGATTTTGCTCGTCTCTTTATTTGTAGTCATTGGAATCTCCTTATATTTCATCAATCAAGGACGTTTTTATAATCCTTTTTCTTCTTGAATAAACAAGCATGAAGTCCAGCTATATCCAGTCTTCATGCTTTTTCTTTGCTCTCGTATTCATACTTAGAAAAATTTATTTTTTCTTTTAGCGTACTATTTCAAACTCCGCTTTTATCTTCACATCTGCGCTTCTACATTCATTGCTATGACACCTAAATATGTCATCTTTTTTACTTAGTCATAAATAACCTCTTTGATTTGTTACGAGACTTTGGGTTAATTATATCCATTCATATTCAGCAATCATTGCTAAATCAACGCGTGCACCAAGAAATGAACCCATTAAAGGCGAAAAAAAGCTATCAATTTGGGAAATAACGACACACGCTATTCGAACTCGGGTAAAGCGACATTATGTTAAATAGTACCCCCCCTCCTGGTAAAAAGCTGTCAACTAGCCCTAATTTTTGACAAACCAGAATATACGGTAGAACGATTGCCCTATTCACGTTTCTGGTACTTTTTAGCTTATTTTCCTCCCTTGTTAGAGTTCGGAGGGTTTTCACGCCTTGGCTTAAAGCCAAGTCTACCCGCAGAAAAAGGCCTCTCAGACTTTCACGTTGTAACGTCCTGGAGGCCTTTTTCTACAGCCATTTACTTGCTTGGTTTTGTTCACAGGTATTTTCTTTCGCACATCATTCTTCATTATGAATTAATTTATCTTTACTCCTATCATGGATAAAACTACCCTCATATTTCTTTTTAATGCATTGGTTGTGGTTTTCCACTAATGTTTTTGCATTATATCCATCATAATCAGGATTTAACCTCGTAATAATTTGGATCCCCATACCATTGTCGTAAGCATTTTTATAATACTCTGTCTTTTTAATGGTGTCATTATTAGCCAAATGACCAACAATTTTCATTTGAGGTGTTATAAATGGAATAAAGCTAGACCAAAAAGTAACATCAGCAACATCATTGTTTGCTTTTCTCATATCTTTAATTGCAAGTAGAACATGCCCATCATTATCTTTATTGATTATAGAATCCTGTTCTACAATTTTTGTTCCTTTTACAATAATGTCAGATTTGGATTCTAAGTTCTCTAAGTTTAAAATTTCTGGCAATTTAGCGTTAGCAATGACATCTTTCGGTGCTTTTGTTTCAATATTGCTTGAATTGGTGGATGTTAGTTTAAGTTCAAATCTAGCTTTTAATCCTTTTTCATCATCTGATAAAGGATAGGGTTTATTATTAAAACCTAACGCTCACAACATGAAAAGAAATATTTTGGGAATAATGTTGTTGTTAAGTGTTTTTATAGGATTCCATGGTGTTGATGTTTTAGCTGACGAGGGAACTACGGACAATGAGATAAGAGGTTCTGTTGATATTTTTTCAAATGAAACAAACGTCAGTGATGTGATGAATGTTAATGAAATTGTAAGCGATCTCTCTACTAGAGAAGGGATTAGTCTGGAAGAAGCTAAAGAAATTCTGTTTCCAGGGGGAAATATTTCATTACTGAATGATAGCACAAAGGCTGCAACATATAGAACAATTACTTCAAATTTGCCTAACTCAGTAGGCAGTGTTTTTTACTATTGTGAAACTTCAGAAAGTGGTTTGTTTCACGCTATACAGAAAGTTTTACATGCGGGTTATAACTCAGGGAATAAAATTTATTCAGGATTGTTCTTTTATAATCTAGCAGACCCTAATAGGATAGACTATATCTTAAATGGTCATCTATACAATACTGGGTCAACAACTATTTCTGGTGGTGGTGAAATTTCTGTGGGAGAGTCGGAGACAATTAGTGTTGGGATTTCCAATACTTCAGATTATTATGCACCGCTATATGTTAGTGATTCAACCAATTTTTAGTATTTTGATCTAAGAAAGTTACACAAAGAACACACGAAAAATGTAACGATCTCGTGTGTTCTTTGTGTAACTTTTTTTAAATACTTAAAATTTTTCATTTATTTTTTGAAGCAAAGAAGTCGGATAGTCCTTTTTGAACAAAGTAACCTCCAACAATAAAGGATAACCACAACGCCATAAAAATTGCAATTCTGTAACTTCCAACAGATGAGGAAATGCCACTGGCTGGAGAGGCTACACTAACATTACTTGGGGGTTGTAATAAAAAGTGTACTATGAACGGGACAAAAAAAATGTATACTCCATAAACGATGTTAATAATTAGATTAGATACTTGTCTTTTTTTCAATGTAATCTCCTCCTCGTAATTTTAGTATAACATGTAATCGGTTTTATATTAAACATTAAAAATGTATGCGAATGTATGCGAATGAAAACATTTCATTCTGTCAAATATTTTGTTAGGATTTCTTTATTTTAAGCTAGCAACTTCCTAGCGACGCATGAACCGACCGCGGCGCTGCTCAATGACTTTTTCGGCAATATCGATCTTTTCAAATTCATTTTGTCACTTGGGCGTATGATCGCGGATATTGTTGACCAAATCATTGAATAGACCTTTAAAGGCTCTCAGATCCTTTGTACGCTCTTTTAGAAATTCCCTAGGCCGTTTAAGATAATATCGATATCGTCTCTCAGGCGGCTAATATGGGTTTTTAAATGGGCGTTCTCGACTTGTAACTCGTTTTTTTCTTTTTTAAGTATATTTTTTTCTTCCTGGATTGCGTTTAATTCTTGTTCTTGTTGGCTGATGGTGGCATGCAGCCTATCATTTTCTTGGACCAGGTCTGTTTGGAGATAGTCGGCCACGGCTTGTTTGAAGCTTGCTTTTGTTTCGGCTTGGTGGACTAATTTGTCTAATTCCTGTTTAGGAATAATGATATTTCCGGTAGGTTCTTCGACTGTTTTTTGATCTCGGTGCCCCAAAAGAACTTTTCGCCACTGGGCACTTTGACTTGAATGACTTCAGGCTTGGCCTGGTAAGTAGTTAAATCGATTTTTTCAGGAAGAGGTTCAGCAAGTGATAAAATCTGGTCTTTTTTACTCGTGAGTTCCTTTTCGATCGTCTGAAGCTCTTCTTTGGCTTGCTTGTATTCAGGCACCGTCAAATTCTTTCGTTCCAAGTTTTTTTCGCCGCGTTGGATGTCAAAACCCTTCCGTTGTAAAAAGGTTGGCAGCTCTTCCTGGATAGTTAACAAAGTCCTCCGATTGAAGACCCGTTTGGCCGAGAGTTTCTTTTCCGGATCAAAGGGCACAATGCCTAAATGCATGTGTGGCGTTGTTTCGTCTAAATGTATTTGGGCATAGCGGATATTGTCTTCGCCAAAGTTTTCCGCAAAATAGTCTTTGGCCGTTTCAAAAAATTCTTGGACTTCCTGGGGCTTTTTCTCTTTGAAAAAGTCGTGATCACTGAAAATGATCCACTCATTGACCAAGACCGCGTCTTTTCGTAAGGCTCTGGTGGTGGCTTTCTTGTCGTTGATAAAGTCCTGGATATCCGTCTTGTAATTTTGGGTACGATCGTCCATCAGATCAACGTTCAAATGGGAGCGGGCGGGATCGATGTCAGTGTTTGAGTGATGGTCTGTTTTGCGTTGGTTATGGTTTCCGATTCCGACGAGATTTTCAGCTTTCATTTTTTGCATTCTAGCCACTAAGTAGCTCATCAGCGGGTCACGTCCTTTCCGGCAAGTACTTCCATGTAAAGTATAATTATTGACTATACTTTGCTTGGCAAAGGGTGGGCTCTTCGAGGAGCCTTGCGCAGGCGGCGAAACCCTTTCGACAGGGAACTGTCGATTAATTTTTGGCGCTCGGACGATGTCCTTTTCGCGACAAAATTTAGCCCAAAAGCAAAAAGAAAACTAGGCTAAAGCGGCCTAATTTTCTTTTAATCTTCTTAATGACCATAATTGTAACCATTGAAATTTAAAGTTGCTTAAAATTACTCTGAATCCTGAATGATTTATGAAAAACTGTTGATATTTTTTAAATCATATTTTTACCGTTATTTGAATCGAAATTGTGGTTATATTTGGTCTGTCATATTATTATAAGTTACCGTTATTTTATATCGATATTTTTTC